>JASJAN010000025.1 GCA_030066985.1 Desulfobacterales bacterium | reverse complement strand
TCCATGATGGCCTGTTTAGGGGGATGAGACTTTCGGAATATTCGAAGAACCAGAGGCCCTGAAAGAGACGAATGAACGTTCTTCAACTTAAACTGGAAAACAGATGTATCATAACCGCCCCGAAGTAGTGATGGAGGAATTTCGTAGTCTAATTTCGTATCACCAAGTTCCTCACTAAGGAAGGATAGAAGATTATCAGAAACTTGCCTAATATACTTTTCGGTGATTTCCATATTAAGATTATTTGATATAATATTGATATTATTTTTTCATCGCTTCCTAACGCTAAGTTCACCCGCGCTATTAGCGGCGGGTTAAACGAATTGTTCTGCCAAGCCGTAAATCCAGCATGAAGGTTACTCCCTAGAACTAATACACAAACGGAATAAACTTCTTTGTAACAGTAGAATATTCAGTAAAATCGTTTCCATATTTTTTGCTAAGGTGTTTATCGAGCATAGGAATTTGAATTACTATGAAATTCACAATTATTATGGCCGATATAAATAAACACAACATCTTCAATGTTATTAAAGCTAATCCAGTATAAGTAATAGCATCTCCAAAATAGTTCATATGCATGGCATATCTAAAGAGACCCTGTGTGTACAGTCGCCCTTTGTTTTCATTTTTTCTTTTCCAGGCAAATCGTTGGTAATCAGCCATAGTATTGATATATGAACCTACAAGAAACATGAATATTCCAACAATATCGATCAGTCCTATCGGTTCTGGACGGCTTCCTGCGGAGACGACAAAAACATAGAACATCATGAAATACAAAACCGAAACAAGGCTACCTTCGAACCAGCCGATTTTTCGCTGCATGAAAACGAACATCCCTATAGTAAATCTAACAAGGTAAATCGAACAGCAAAATAACATAATTACTTGTCGGTAGATATTTCCTTCGACTTTTTTAAAATTAAGAAAATCGGCTAACCAATCCGAATATCCGGAAGTTAACACTGTTGCTGTGATAATCCCCGCCAGGATACTTAAAGACAATAAGAGCTTTGCGAGAATCGAAGGTGCATGTTTATCTTGAAAGGACATATTGGTTTTTTAGATGTTACTTCGAATGTTTCAATTCAAGGTAATGAAATATCCAATTTCATTAGGCAGAACGTCATGAATGAGCTGCAGGCCGCCTTGCTTTGAGGATCGATGAACTTTTACGTAAACCCGCCTAGCTTTTCCTGACAGCTCCATCTCGCTGGTTAGAGGATTACACGTCTAGCTTGAACCCTAAATCAATTTCTGAAGCTGGCACGCCACCACGTATACCCCAATTATCCAGTGATGGTTCGTTCAGCACGATAAAAATATCGGATGGTTCAATGCCAAGTTCGCCAAATCGTCGTACAATTGATTGATATAGTTTGCGTTTTGCCTCCAACGATCGCCCAGGAAACAGGGTGATTTCCATGAACGTATAATTTTCTGTCTTTCCAGGTGGCACCGCAAAGTGCTCGGGCTTGTGCTCTATATAGCGGATCTGGCGATCGCCTTCAGGCACCTTTAGGGCTTCACGCTGGGCTTGGTATACTGCCTCCATAATCGCAGCAACCTCTTCCGCAGGACGACCTTTCCGCACCTCGATTCTCGCAAGTGGCATGATTACTCCTATCGCCTGAATTCAGCGGTGCGGTTTTCAGCAACCGCTGCAATGAATTGTTAGGTCAAGATTTTTCATGGTCCGTTCTTTTCTTTCTAAGTTCTATGATAAACACGATTGTAAGGAGTAAGATTTCAAGAGGTATAAGCCATAGTAGAGTTTGTGCTACGGAGGGGGTTTGCTGGCCAGCGACCATGTAATCACCAACTCTAAACGGGTTAAATATCCCGACAGGCATGAGAACAGCCACAAGCAGAAGGATTGCCGCTATTAAACGCAAAGCCCAGCGGTATTGTCGATAAATTGCATAAGCCAATCCAAACAATAAAGAACCAGAGATAATATTTTGGATGATGCTCTGGCCAATTGTAGCTGCAATGAAAAAGTTGCGTATAGATATCAGTGCCAATAAAGAGGCGCATCCAATTATTATGACCCTTCTTATTTGAGGCATCGTATCTTTCATTATTGTTGACCTAACGCCAGGCATCAGCGGCGCTGCTTTTCCGCGTCCGCCTGCATGCATCTTGTTAGGCCGCATCGTCCAATTTGCTATTTGGAAAGGACGGGCGAAATCTCCGTGGCAACAACATAGGTACCCTTGCTTGATAAGCATGATATGCATCCCCAAAATCATTAGTAAGGTCCCGCTCCTCGAGAACTGTTGCCACAACAACCCATATTGTCCACAATATGTTAAAGAACAGCCGGTCAGCTGTCAGTATCGGACAGGTCCAAAATAATATGATCATGAACAGGTAAAGAGGATGTCTTACCCAGCGGTAAGGACCTCGAACGGTAAAAGGAATTTCTTGTATTGGCGTGGTACGTATATACTTAAGTATCGGATTCAGACCAAACATGTCGATTGAACGTAATGCATACAAGCCCCAGAGCATTCCAAGAATTGATAGAAAGAATAGTGCGCGCAGGATATTTCGAAACAGCCCACCTGCTTCAAACAAGATTGTGTCAGAATTCTGCCAGAAAGCAACAAAAACGAATAAGATAACTCCTGAAGCCAAGGTGTATATTGCCCCTTGATAGTGGTTTGGGATAAAACTCGATAAACTTCTTCGAAAAGGGCGCCGAATCATGCCACTATGCTGAAGGAAAAAGGCTAAACATAGTACACCATTTAATACAAATTTTTCAGATTCGTTCAGATTCAGTTGTATCCAATTCAGAGATCCCGCGTACAGAAAGTATAGGAAAGATATGAACGATACGTAGCCAATACCACCAGCAATCATTAGAATAATAAGTGCGAAAATTTTATGAATCATTGTTGACATACTGATATTTGATTTGGCCTAACGGTTGAACTCAGCCGCGCAGTTTACTGCGACGGCTGCAGCGCCTTGTTATGAGGCTGGGTCATGAGTCCGATTCTTCCGGATAAAAAGCATACCCTTGCTGTACAACAGTTGAAGGCTCGAATGCATCTACAGTTTGAATATCCTCACAATAGATCATCGGTGGATCTGATTTATCGTTGAGAATATTTTTGAGCTTAGGATCATCACGTAGCATTTGTACTGCATTGCTTTCCGCTTCTGATTCGTTTTCGGCTACTACATACTGTGTAGTAAAAAATCCCATTCTAGAAGGCCTTCCGTCCAGTTCGAGCCAAAAGTTTTCACCTTTTAGTGAAACTGCGTAATGTGTCATCATATTAATCCTGCCGCATAACTAGTCAGTGAGTTGCATTTTTGCGTGGATATCGGGGTAACGCTGCAAAAATGCGATTATATTGATAAATTCTTGCTTTCTCAAAAGGGCTTATATATATATTTTACACCCAAAACCGTTGATTTTTCAAATTTATTTAAAATGGTTAAGCCGCCTAAAAAACTGCTGGACCAGGTCCGTGACCGGATCCGGCTCAAGCACTATTCCATCCGCACCGAGCGCAGCTACACTTCCTGGATCAAACGGTTCATCCTGTTTCACAATAAAAAGCATCCCAAAGATATGGGTGTTGCTGAGATCGAAGCATTTCTGACCCACCTGGCTGTTGAAAGAAAAGTCGCCCAATCCACCCAGAACCAGGCCCTCAACGCCATCATTTTTCTTTACCGCGAAATCCTGGGCATCGAACTCAAAGAGCCGATCAATGCCATCCGCGCCAAAAAGCCGCAACGGCTGCCGGTGGTGTTAACAAAAGCGGAGGTTTCAAAGTTAATCCATACTATGTCGGGCACTCAGAAGATCATCGGCATGCTGCTTTACGGTGCCGGAATGCAGTTGATGGAATGCATTCGGTTGCGGGTCAAAGACATTGATTTTGAGATGAATCAAATTGTGGTGCGCCAGGGAAAAGAAGACAAGGACCGCATTACGCTGCTGCCCGAGGTTGTCAAAGAAGATCTGCAGCAGCATTTAGACCGTGTTCAACTATTGCACGACGATGACCTGGCACAGGGCTACGGCAAAGTGTTTATGCCCCATGCCCTGGAAAGAAAATTCAAAAATGCCAGCTGCCAGTGGATCTGGCAATATGTCTTTCCATCCAAGAGCATTTCAAAAGATCCGCGCACGGGAATCAAGCGCCGGCCGCACATCCACGCCAGCTCCTTTCAAAGGGCGCTCAAAAAAGCCGTTCGCCTGACCCGCATCCCCAAAGCGGTCACCAGCCATGCCTTTCGCCACAGCTTTGCCACCCATTTGCTTGAAGACGGCTACGATATCCGCACCGTCCAGGAACTGCTCGGGCATAAGGATGTCAGCACCACCATGATCTACACCCATGTGATGCAAAAGGGCGCTATGGCCGTGAAAAGCCCACTGGATGTTTAGTTGATTTGTTAAATAGTTTAGTAGTTAAATAGTAGAATAGTTATATAGTTCGGTGGCAGAAGAAAAAGTACGAAAATGATTTGCAGATTTCCGGCCTGAAGTGTCGTTTTGAGGGTATGAAATGTCGTTTTCCGGTTTAATGTGTTAGCGCAAAGTGCCTGAGGGTGCTGCATGCTTGCAATCAGTAATTAAGATATCATTCAACCACAAATGAACTAAAGATAAGATCGAAGCCGGGCTCCACCTTGATCCAATCTTCTGCAGCTGCCTGACTAATCAAGAAAGCTCTTTTGTCAATTGTGTTGATGGAAAAGTACTCCCTTGTGTGGGGTACTTTTTCGCCCAGAAGAACAATATTAAAGTTTTCTTTTATTCCGATCTGCATGCCTGATGTTGTTTCCTTTTCGGCTTCGAAAAATACGTTTTCTTCAATTTTGCCAATGGGGACTTCCTGTTTGGTCGATTCGGAAAACGACTCCGCAAATTCATCCAATGTTAGTGCATATTGTTCAGAATAGATCTGGGCGATAAATATGGCATCACCAGGGGTCTCCACAAACAGATAGCGAAAACCGGGTTGCTCAACATCTTCGGTCACTTGCCAATTTGCAGGATAGGAAAACCGGATGCTATGATGATCATACATCAAAGGGGATGCGACATCAGCCGGTCTTTCACACCCAAAAAGAAAACATACCAAAAAGATTGAAATGACGAATATACGTGTTCTCATGTCTGCTTATCCTATTGTTTATCTTAACGTAGCTCTCGGTGAAGGCTTATGGTTGCCCACTGTTTATTCTGGTTCAAAGTTTAGTATTTTTCTGCCTTCAGTGTCTCGGCGCGGTCAAACATCTCGTCAGATATGGGGTCAATCTCCACCAATCGGTCATTCTCGATCCGAAAGGCCATTGAGCCCAGATCTGAGCTCTGAAGAATGACGATGTCTTCATTTTCCATCCATCCCAGAGCCCACTTCATCACATCACCGGCGCGTGAACGGTACACCTGAAAAGGCTCTGTCCCTGTCGCATCGGTGAGGTGGATCATCACGTGTGTATAATCATTGCTGCTTTGATCGGTGCGATTAACCGTGGCGTAGACCGCGTAGTTGCCCGAAGGCGACACCACAGCCTCACCATTGTGATCCTGCACCAGCAGGCAACCGCCAAGTATTAATACTCCTAAAAGCAAAAATGTTGTTAAATGCCGCAGCATGTGCCTCCCTGATGAACTGCGAGACGCTATCTGTTAAAGCGTTTTTTGCCCGGAACCCTCTTTCTCGTATTTCGTTTTATAGCCCGGGTTGGTTTCCGGGCGGATGGCATTCGGATAGTTCCAGTCGGTTTTAATATCCACCATGACTTCTTTGATCCGCTTGAAAACCTCATAGGGGTTTTGAATCCCGATGAACTTATCGTATATGCGCCCACCTTTATCGGAAACGCGGCCTGAAAAAGCCTGAATCGTGCCGACATTGAGCATATTTTCGATGGGGTTTACGTTCACTTCTATGTCGGAGACCTTATCGTAATCGATGGCCTTGAAATCCGTTCCCCAGAATCCGCTTCTCATCATCAGGCGTTTATTCGAGAAGGCATAAAAGGTGTTTCCATGGACCAGAAAGAGCCGTACGAAATTAAGGATACTGGCCCAGAACGGAAAAAGGTGAAGCGCAAAAAAGGGAATTGCGAATCCAGCCGCTTGCGGCGGCATATTTCTAATGAACCCGAAATAATCGATGGCACCCCATATAAGTCCGAAGCACAAAAATGGTATGCCTCTGGCTAGGAAAGCCACGAAATTGGGTTTTCCCACCCAGTAAATCTTCTCATCGCTATCTTTGACCGCCTCGAATTCTTTTGGAATGTGATGATCTGTCGTCATTTAATGATCCTTTCTCCTGCCAACGCGTCGGCGCGCTGCTCTTTTTTATGTGCTGCGAAACATCAAGTTGCAGACATGCGATTATATGAACGCCGGGTTGAATTTTTTGGTCAAGAATCCGCAGGGCAAGTCGGGCTGAAGGTCAGTGTTTCGATACGTCGAGCAAGATTGTGAGCGAACCAATTTATGAATTTTTCGGTTACCAAATCATTCAACAGCCTATTTTTAATTTTACCATTTAACTGCTTAACTATTTAACTATCTCCTCTATTGAGCGATTGTCGAGGTCGAAGATCCGCCTCTGGAGGATTGCCGCAGCTACAAGGTAGATGCCGTTCCGCTATAGTTGCCTATGCGGAATGACATCTAATCCGCCTGAGGCGGAGTAAGATCGGCAATCCCCCAGGGTTTCAAATTTAAAAAAATATAAATCGATAGAATTCACTGAACAAAAGACAGAGTGATTCATTTTTATAATTTGAAACGCTCAATTTAGGTATCTATCTTTTGCTGTTGAAATTGCGTCTTTTCTCTTCCAGCCGCTGATCGAGGTTTTTGAGCATCTCGATGGTCTTTTTCAATTTCAGATTCGATTCCTCAAGTTTGCGGGTTTTGTCACGCAGGCTGATTTCCTCGCGCCTTAATTTGCGGTTGGTGCGCGTAAGCGCTGATGTTTCTTTTTTGGACTGTTTAAGTTTTTTTTGCATCTTGCTGACTTGTGCATGTTGCCGGTTGAGTTCTTTGGTCAGGCGGTTAATTTCCTTTAAAGACGCCAGCCAATTGAGCGTTTCCCCGTTGGCTTTTGATTTGTCCATGCGCATGTAGGCCTGCAGGTGGGTTAAGGCCTTCTGATAATTGCGGTTGTGATTTTTATGGTCTGAGTAAAGCTTAGCCAGCTTTAGATGGGCCTCTTTGGTTGCCGAAGATTTACCTTTATTCTTGACGAGCTGATTGAGCTTGGCAATTTCTTTACTGTGCTTTTCGTTTGCCACTGGTGCAGGGCTGGCCTGAACCGATGGGGCTGTTCCGGTGTTAGTGGTATGGGTACAACCGACGATAGAAAATACGAGCACCATCAGCAGGGTCGCAACCGTTTGTGTCCTAATTGTTTGCATTGATTATCCTTTTGAGCCTCGCTTGGCATCCTGCAGGCTGATGAGTTTGCGATCTTTTTTGCCTTTGCGTGATCCGTCGCCGCGCTGATCCACCATGAACGTGCTGCCTTTCACTGTTTTGGCGTGTTCTTTCATTTCAGCGGCCACTTCCCCGATCTGGAGGTGGTTCTTAAATTTGCGTTTAACATTGGTGACCACCGCAATAGACAGGGATGCCAGAGGAAATTTGACTTCCTGACCCTGGCGGTTTTCGCCGACAATATGGCCGCGCTTGGAGTCGGCCTTATCGTAAAAGGTGGGAATCGTGCGATCAAAATGATCTATAATCGACTGGCAAATGCGCGGATAAAGGTCCGGGGTGGTGATTAGCACATAATCATCACCGCCGATGTGGCCGATAAAATCATCTTCAGACCCGTACCTGGCAGTTGCCTCACTGATAATTTCGGCGGTGGCCTGGATGATGTCATTCCCCCTGGCGTATCCGTAATGATCGTTGTAGGCCTTGAAATTATCGATATCCATCAGGCAGAAAGCAATCGGGACGCCGGCTTCGATGCGCTTGTTGAGCACATTTTCAATGGCGATGCCGCCGGGCAACCGCGTCAGCGGGCTGGTATCCAGATACATTTCCTCCAGCCGTTTTAAGCGCTGGGCCATGGTGCCAAATGAATCGGCCAGATCACCGAGCTCATCTTTGTTGGGAATCTGAGGCCGGTGATCAAAATCGCCCTCCGCGATTTTGCCGGTGGCGAGCTTTAATTTTTTGATGGCCCCGGCAATATTGTGGGTGATGGCAAAAGCGGCTGTCAGCGAGAACAGCAGCCCCAGGCCGCATAAAATCGCCGCAGCCTTAAACGCGTAGCGGCCAATGGTGGCTGTTTCGGCGGTTTTTTTCTTCTGCTGCCGCAGCGCGCGGGCCTGCATTTTCTTGATGACCGCTATGATCTTTTCCTGCTGGGTTTTGATATTTTTCTCAAATGCCTTGGATATCGGAGACTCGGGATCCTCGATCCAACCGATGGCTTCTGAGAGGATGTATTTATATTCGGTTTGCAGGCTGACGATTTCCTGGATGGGATAATCTTTTTGACCGGGCAAGGCCTGCAGCTTTTCGACCAGCTCGTTAAATTCCTTTTCCTTGTGCCAAAAATCCTTAAACACATCCGAGCTCTTTAAAATAAGGTAACGCTGGACATAAAATTCCTGGGCCAGGATGACATCGATCATTTTGCCCGATATGTTGGCCACCGGCAGATCGGTTTCATGGATGCTGCTGTTGATTTCATTCAGATTGTTTAGATTGTATAGCGCCAGCACCGAGATGCCCACCAGCAGAAGCAGCAGGACCGTGTATCCCAGCATCAGTTTGCGAGCGATGGTCAGGCTGTAAAAGGAGGTAACGATCCGTTTTGTGAGCCGGTCGAATGGTTTCTTTTTGTCTTTTTTTGATGGTTTCCCGTCAGCCACGGTCACCCCCGGTAATTATTTTTAAAAAATGCAAAAAATACGTATTTGCATGCACTTATCTGGAGTTGTTATCGGCTCAGTCGGGAGCGAACTTAAGGAAAAAAGGGGCGGTCTTTAAATTAAATGAATGCGTGCTAAATAGGAGCAGAGCAATGCCTTCCGCTCGCCGGGGGCAGCTTGTCGGTGGGAGTGGCGGCCGGGTGACGGAAGCCTATTGGGGTGCGGAAATCTTTAATTTCTGGCCGGGATAAATGGCGGCCTTTGAATCCAGCTTGTTGTATTGTCTCAATTGGTCAACAGAAAGATTGTAGCGGCGGCTGATGCGATACAGGTTTTCGCCCTGCTTGACCGTGTGCATTTTAGCCGGGGCCTGCTTTTTTGCCGCCGGGGCGGCTTTAGCGGGCTTGGCCTTGGGGGCGGCCTCAGCCTTTTTGACGGCCTCCGGAGCCGCTGTGGCAGCGGCGGTATTGAGCTGGGTGGCCAGGTTCTTGATGCGGGCGGTCATATTGGCTTCAAGCTGGTCCAGGCGTTCTGTCAACAAAATCAACTGATTCCCCGATCCGCCGGCCTGGGAGAGCCCACCCTCACCATCCATGGATCCCAGGCGACTTTCCAATTGCTCGAGCCTGGATTCCATTGCCAGCAACTGGGATTTTTCGGCCAGGCTATAGGTTCTGGCAATAACCACCACCGTTAACACAATAAGCACCAGGAAGCCGGCCAGGGCAATATAGATGTGTTTAAATGGCTGTCCGTTGGAAGTGCCGCCGGAGCCATAGTAAGCGTCTTCAGCGTTTTCCATGGATTCGGTTTCCCCGTAACTGCTGTTCAATACGAAATCCTTGCCGCTGCTGTCTTGGGATTGTGCCATTTTTCTATCCTATTGTTTTTGGTTTTTTAGATTAGTAGGATGACCATGCGCTCATGCCGTATGTTAAAAATAGATGTATTTGTGAGAAAAGGCAATAGAAAAGTACACTATATAGTGGTTGCGCCGGCCTGTTACCCCAATTTATAGACACACAGCTTCAACCAATGCGCCGGTGCTCGTCGGTGTTTTTCAGCCGCCAGCGGGCAAGTACCAGCACCGCCAGCATGGTCAGCAGAAAATAGCCGGGAAACCAGGCGATGGATTTTACAAATACCAGGTTTTCCAGTTGAAGGTCGCCGATGTTCGGCTGTGCGGCGACAACACCTCGGCTCAGATATGCCAGCAGCAAAGAGTACAGCACCCCGATCAGGCCATAGGCCAGGTTAAACGACAGCCCCTTGAAGCTTAAGACCGTTGCCCGCTGATGGGAATCGGTGATGCGGTTCAAATAATGGCTCTGGAAAAAATTTTCCAGATACATGACCGCCACCAATATGATAAGCGGCAACAATCCGATAATCGGCCAAAAAAAGGTCATACCGATCAATCCGATCAGGGTCAGTGCGGCCATCACGGACAGATTAAACGCGGGCGAATGCTTTTGTGCCAGGCGTCGGGCAAGCCGCGGCATCACCAGGCCCAGTATCGCTAGCCCGGATCCGATCAGGCCAAAGGTGGCTTCCGGCAGCTCGATCAAACGGTAATACTGGCTGTTGAGGGTGATGATCATGCGAATGCAGTTGTCAAAAACCAAACCGGCCAGAATGATAACCAGCGCAAAGGGCGTTCGCAAAATCCAGCCGCCGGCGGTAAAGGTTAGTTTAAAGGCCTGGCCAATTGATGACCCGCCGCCGGTTTTGGCCTGCTGGTACCGCGGTTCGGTTTCGCGCATGCACCAGGCGGTGATCAGGGTGAAGACGGCCATCAGCAGGGTCAGCAGGGGAGGGATGCGCAGGGTGATGCCCTGATTAAATGTCACATTGAGGCCCAGTGCGTCGGCGACGCGCTGCATCAACTGGGGGTCGTAAACGGCGGCCCCCAGGCTCATGGCAATGATAAAGGCGCTGGATCGTGCCCACATCTGCTTTTCGAGAACCCGCGGCCAATCCCGCACATCACCTTCAGCCTCGAGGCTGTCATAAGCGATGGCTTCATCGGCCCCGGAGGCCGCTGCCTCGGCCGCGCCGCTCAAAATTCGATTGACCAAAAAAATGGGAAACAACAGCTGCGCGTTGCCCCGCGGCGCAAAACACAGCAAGATCATTTCGATGACCATCAAAATCCCGGTAAACACCAGTAAATTGCGACGACCGACCGTGTCGGCCAGGGCGCCGGAGGGCACCTCCAGCAGCACAATGGTGGCTGCCCAGGCGGCATTGAGCAGGGCAAACTGCTCTAAGGTCAGACCATAGTCTAAAAATAAAATGGTAAATACCGGATAGTAAAAGCGGCAGTTAAAAAAGACCCGGAAAGCAATAAACAGGCGTACATTGCGGATTTTGTATGGAGATGTGGTGGGTTCTGTATCCAATATATTAACTGTGGAGTCTAAAGGCTATCTCAACATTTTGCCAACAACAATAGGTTGAGCCCGTTACCCGCTTGTCCGCCTTTGGCGGGTTAGCCCGTTATCCGGTTCAATAAAAACAAGACATTATTCCTTTTTTAACAGGCTCAATCCGCCGGAGGTGGACTCAACCGGGTAACCTGCTGGTGGAATCATCTATTTTAGAGAAAATTCTTGTAAGAAGATTATCCTATCCTACTCTGATATTAAGATATTATTCTTCCAGCTCTATCCGCACCAGCGGCGCCGGCCGCCGTTCGGAAGTCACCCAGACCGATTTGCCGTAAAATCCGAAACAGACAGCTTCCTGTTGCACCAGGGTTTCAAAGCGCAAACGCCGGGGCTTTTTCTGGAAGGCTTCCGGCCAGCCATCCTGGGTTCGGCGCCTAAACAGATAAGCATGATTATAGTTTAGCACCACCGCCGACAGACCATCGGGTGACAGGTCCATGTCCGTGGGCCAGGTAAAATGCGGCACGCTCGCCAATTTGCGCGCCACGGCCGGCGCGGTTGAATCAGCGGGCTGCAGCGCCACCTCATACAGCAGGGGTGTCTGTCCGCGTTTGGTCATCAGCAGCACGCTTTGATGGGCCGCATCCACACTGGCAGCCTCGCAATCCCGCGGGCCATCCTCATAGGTAAAGTGGATCTGCCAGGCAATGGGGATTACCGCCTCACTGTCCAAACCGGTGGCGGTCACGTCCGGCTCTTTGACCACATAGAGTGTGGCGTTCGGGCGCTGCTCCCAGTTGTCGCCGACATCGGCAATCAACAGATAAGCGTTTTCCCCAAGGCGAAATGAGGCCAGCGCCTCCCAGTCATTGTTTTGGGCGCCTTCTACCCGGAAGGTGCCTAAGTCAGCCCCGTCGCTGCCGACCGCATACAGCAGCGGATCATCACCGCCGTCATTGATGGCCCACAGCAGGCTCGGATAAACGCTGGATGCGGCCAGCCCACTGACTTCCGTGAGCTGCGGATTGGTCAGCGTGCCGACCCGCGCAGGCGCACCTACAATCTCAGGGTCCGCGCCTTTTGTCAGCAGATCAGCGGCACAGCCGGTGATGGCAAGGATCAGGGCGGCCATTGTCAGCAGCACAAGACATGATTTTGCCGTGCGATCCTTTTCGGGCAGCTTTATCAGGGCTCTTGGTTTCACCATTGACAGCCAAAATGCTCGGGTTAGGGTGAATTGGAGGTTGATGTGCAGCGCTGATATTAATTCCCGCTTGTTTGAGATGTCAAGATTTTAAACGCTGCGGGGATGATGGCAGGTTCAAAACAAGAAAAAATGGGGTCACCGAAAGTGACCCCAACCAACCTATAACAGATTATTTTTTAATATGGTTATGCAGAAAGCTCAAGTTAGGCACACAAAACCACGAAGGGCACGAAGGACACGAAAGGATAAAAGTAAACTAATGTGTTTTCCCTTTGAGATCTTCGTGTTCTTCGTGGTGCAAATCATATCAGATGCATCCTATTGGAGTTTCCCAGATAACCGCATTTTTTCATTTTTCGTGTCCGGCTTAATTGGCGAAAATATTATCCAGACGCTCCAGATCGTTGATCATGCCCCAATCGCCGCCGCCCTTTTCAACCTTGCCGCGCCAATCCTCGACGCGCGCCAGATATTCCTTGGGATCCATATTATCGCCGCGCAGCTTGGTGACATTTAAAGCGATGACGTTGTAATCCGGCAACTGAAAGGGAATATCGCGCTTGTACCCTTTGGCCAGTTCCTCTTTCAGATCTGAAAAAATCAGGATGTATTTTTTGCCGGATTCGGCTTCGTTCAGGTATTCAATCGCCTGCAGGATACCGCCTGAGATATCGGTATACGGGCTGCCTTTGACGGTTTTGACAAAGTTTTCAACGTTCTGCATAAAGGCCCGTTTCTGGTTGTTGGCCACCGACGGGCGTTCGTCAAAGGTGACTTTGGCGACAATATCTTTTTCACTGAAGCTGCCGGTATCAATGCGGGCCACCGCCAGGGTATCGCCGGGTGACAGAACCCCCAGCAGGTAGTTGAGTATTTTCTGAGCTTTTTGCAGCTCCACGGCATAGGTGCCGGAGGTGTCCAACAGCATATAGACACCGGTGGAGCGGCTTTTGGTATCAGTGCAGCCTGCAATCAGCATGCAAATGACAACGGCGAGAGCGAATAATTTTTTCATTCCTGATGTTCCTTTATTTGAATCGTTTCCTCGTAGCTGTCGACGGCTTTCTCGACCAGCTTTGAATTATCGGGGATTTCTCCTTCCGGCAGAGCCACTTTTTTGCCTCTGGATGCCAGTATAATACCTTCCAGCCAGATGGCAGGAAAAATCGCCAAATCATATAAATTGACGATGAACCTGCCGGCGTAAAACCCGATGTTGCCCAGCAGGCGCAGGAAAAAGGCAAATATTCTGAGCAGCCAGGCGGCCCCTGCGCCCAGCACGGTGCGCGCTGATGCCACAAACATTTCCAGCGGGATGGCGACGAAGGCCAGCGCAAAAGGCAGAATAAAACCCAGGACCATTTGCCCGACGGTGGGGATGATACTGGGCGCCAGCCCCAATTGTTCTGCACCGGCCAGGGTTTGGCGCAATACTTCCATATCGTGCGCAATACGGTCCCGCATAAAGGCCAGGGCTGATTCCACACCGGCCAAAATGGCCAGCAGGGTAAAGGTGATGATGATCATGCGGTGGCGCATTTTATCATCCATTGCGCCGATGATCGGAAACAGCCGGGTGATGCGCAGCGATTCCATCAGAAACAACCCCATGGTCAATTCCACCAGAATGATTACCAGACCGGCCACATCCGAGGTTTTAAAAGGGCCGATGTAGCTGGCGCCGCCGACCATTTCAGACATGGGCAGCGCAATCAGGTTAAAATTGATAATCGCCCCGCCAATGGCAATCAGCAGCACCAGTCCGGCGATGGCAAATTGTGTCAGCGCCGAGGTGGACAGGGCCCGTGCCGCTTTATCGGAGCCGGCGCGAATTTTTTCGTATTCGTTCATACTGCGGTCAACTGTTTTGGCGCGCTTTTTGATGTTGGCGATGGAATTGGAGATGCCGTCCAGGGACCGTTGCACCTTACGCCAGAAGGGCATCATTTTATTTAAAATGCCGTGGCGCGCGGCTGTGGAATTACGATAGTCCTCGACAGCTTTCTTGTTCTGTTCGGTGAGCGAGCGGTTGATTTCAGCCAGCATATTGGCCACCATCGAGTCACCGCTGTGCTCGATTTTAGCAATGGACTCGATAATCGGCATCCAGTTGGGCAGCGACGGCGGCACATCGGCGCTGTTGGTATAGTCTTCATCCAACTTGACGATGACTTCCGATAACTGACGGTGAACATTGGGATAACCGTCAAGATCGCGGGCTACTGCGGCGGCAATGCGATCAAATTCCCGCTCGACGACCCTTTCGGAATTTTCCAGGCCAGCGGCCATCAGAACTTCCCGATTGCGCAACACCAGGCGCTTTTCCGCCGACAGCACTGAGGCTGCGCTCAGCCGCAAGGCATTGCGAATGATTTTGCTAAACGACATGACCGCCCTGTGAAACGGCCGCCGGGCAAAATACAGTGCCAGCAGAAACAATACGATCCAAATGAGTATTGATAGCGCTGGGCTGCTGGTAATGTTCAACATATTGGCGAATGTCATAAAACCCTCCATTTTGGTCTATACCGCTTTTTTCGGATATGATCTGCAGTTCAGCATGCGGTATTCGTGGCTGTAAGAAAACGCTGCAATATCAAAGCGTTTTCTTAACAACCACTCTATAACTACGGCATATTTCGAGGGCAACCTGATCGGGTATAATGCTTACGTGGTTATCGGACGGCAGTTTCAGATTTGATATAATTGTTATCAGTCTATCAAAAAACACACTCAATATCAATTTTTCGCAGCCCTCAATTTGGGTATAAAGCCATTTTTTATCCCGGCATTGCCGGCAAATGTCGCACTTGCAAGCTAAGCGAAAGCCACGCCCGGGGGCGTGGCTTTCCGCTAAAATGCGCCAGTTATGCGCATTTGGTTTGCTTACTGGGTGATTTCAAAATTGAGTGTTTCCAGCAGGTTGCCAGACATGTCCAGCACATCCACACGCCATGAGCCAATCTCATGCGCCTGAATGGCTTTTGAGCTGTAAGTGCGCCATGAGTCTCCGTTTACGGCCAGAGGCACTCGGGCGCGCTCGACATCGCCATAACTCCAGACATGCACGACCTCGGTGGGTGTTGCGGCACCGACAACTTTGGTAAAGCAGTACAGCCGCGGTGTCGAATTGGTAAATTGGGATCCGACGTTAACGGCTTCACGATCTTCAACTCTTTCACAGATGGCAGCGGCCACAACGTCAAGTTTTTCCGTTTGCTGGGCGCTGGCTGCCGGAATCAAAAAAGACACACACATTAGCCAAATGACAACACTGGAAAAAGAAACTTTGGTTTTCATCAAACTCTCCTCCTTAAATCCAAAGTAATTGAAATTATTCTCAATAGGTGGTGAACCCATTGAGACACCGGATGCGGTGCAATAAATGCTACGACACCTCATATCGGTATAAATGATGATAAACTTTAGGGGTTTTTCACAGGCTGGCGGCGGCCACCGCAAAGGGCTGCACCACCTCAGGGGATCAGATAATCAGTGGGTTGCAAGGCGACGGGACACACCCACAGCAGGGCCATGGATATGCAACTTACGCCCATAGGCAGATCTTCGATCGATTGTCAGGATTTAAGAGATTAGCGTTCGTATTTAACGTTGCCCTCAAAGCTGGATGGGTCGTTAAAATATTTATCCGGATTGCTCAACAGGGTTTCTAGACGATAGCGATAATACCCCAGGCGCACCCGCTTGTTTTTAAAGGAACCAAAATAATCCAGTGGTTTTTCTTCTAGTTCAGCGATTTTTGTTTCCAGGCGCTGTTTTTCTGCTTCTACACGGTCTTGCTGGGTGGGCTGCTTGTTTTTTTCAGCTTCTGCAGCCTTTCTTCTGGCTTCGGCGGCTTCCCGCTGCTCTTCTCTCTCAAGATCCCTGAGCAATTCGGTAAGCTCTTGGTTTTGCGCGTCAGTGCGCTTTTGATCGGCGGCTGCATTGTGCGGCTCTTCTTCAAATATGACCTCTGCGTTGGTGGCATTCTCAGGAGGCTGATTACCGAAATGCTTGACGCCGTTTTCATCTGTCCAGGTATAAATATCTGCGAATGACGCCGGACCCCACAGCAAGACTCCCATCACAAACAATATGGTGAGGATGTGTCTCATAATTCACCTCTCATTAAAGCCATCGGCAAGCAGAATACGGGGTATTTGCTTGAAAGCTTTTGCTTATCGGCGGGTTGCGGTTTTTCCTCAGTGCCAATATAACGCTTAAAAAATTCGCTGTCAATCGAGCCGGGCTGCGGCCAACCGAATTAATCCTGCTCGATATATGATTTTAAAATCTCTCCTTGGGGCGCGGGCACACTATCAAATTTTACACCGAATCCGCGGGGGCTTCCCCATGATATCGTTCCGATCAGTTTAAACGGCTTGGTGATATTGGGCAGCATAAAATTCAGACCGATTTTTTGACCGATAGTAAATGTTTCCGCCGTTTCTATAAACACCCCGCCGACACTGATATCCAGGATATAGCTTTTGTAATCTTTATTTTGAATACGGTATTTGGCGTTTATCAAGCACGGCTTGCGGGGGTTTTCCCGCATCGAAGATTCATTTCCTTCCAAACTGACCGTTGTTTCAGGCATCTCCATCGTTGGCATGGCTTCTAGTTGCTCGAGCAAAATGATTTGCTGATCTTCAGACATTTCCACGATCAGTTTGCACAGCTGGGAGGTGACATCGTCACCGATGAGCTGCTTTAACAGAATTAATTTTTTATCCCTCGGCATGTCATTGACCAGTTTAAATAAGCGGGCGGTGATGCTATATTTGCCTAATTGCGGATCCAAATCCAGCATGCGAATGCTCCTTGGTGAAGTTTAATGGGATTCGATCACCTAAAATTTTATTGGTTAAGCGGTTAAGTGTCAATATTTATTTTAGATTTTAGACGGTTAGACTCTATGGTCAACCGACCGAAAGAAATGCCGCTCACTGCGGCGGCTTTTAACGTCCAATGTGTCTATGCGGATAAAACCGATATACAATGGAGAGGTCAGGCAGGTTCTTCGCTAACAATTTCATATTCGGTGGTGATTTTGGCCACACCGCGCACGGTGGCGGCCACTGAACAGTATTTTTCCTCCGAGAGCTGAATGGCCTGCTCAACGGCTTTAGCGGTCAGATCCTTACCGCCGAGCCGGTAGGTGACATGAATTCTGCGATAGGTCCAGGGGGGATCCGGGTCCTGTTCGCCATTGGCGGTGACTTCGAGCAGCGTGAGCTTTTTGCGTTTTTTTTCTAAGATTTCAACCACATCCACCGATGAACAGGCCGCCAGGGCCACCAGCAGCATCTGGGAGGGACTGACCCCGATCCCGTTTTTTTGGCCGGACAATACCACCGAATGGCCGGTTGAATCCACCCCCACAAAGTTTCTGTCATTTAACCAACGAACTGTTGCTGTTGCCATTGTTGTTTCTCCTGCTTTTAGTATTTTGTGTTTTGATTTACGATTTTCGGGCTGCGGGTAGCGTCTTTTAAATTTCAAGTATCAAGTATCAAGTATCAAGTATCCAATTGCGGGTTACGTGTTACGCGTTTCAAATTTTAAGTTTCGAGTTTCGAGTTTCGGGTTACGAGTTGCGAGTTTGGTGGGTTGAGTTTTCGATTACGATTACGAGGACGAGCACGAGGACGAAATCCTAAATAGCTTATTTTACTCGTCCTCGTCCTCGGAGCGGTTTCAACTCAACTGTTGCCGGCAACTTTTATGACCACCAGGGTGGTGTCGTCAGCGGCTGTGACGCCCTGCTGAAAACGATCTAATTCGGCCAGAATGGCATCCTGAATCTGGGCGGAGGTGGCATGCGCATGCTGACGGATGATATCGCAAACGGCCTGCCGGCCAAACATCTGATCCTGGGGATCGCGGGCCTCCCAGATCCCGTCGGTGCTCAATAAAATAATCTGCCCGTCGGTTAAATTTTCTCGCTGATTCTCTGAAAATCGCCAATCGGCGTCAACGCCAAGAGCGATACCTTCACCGCTCAGCTCGTCAAAGCGACCGCTGGCGGGATCGAACAGCAATGCCGGCTCGTGTCCGGCCCGCACCCAGCTCAACCGGCGGTTGTCCGTATCGATTTGAAGATAAAACAGGGTGATGAAACGTCCGGTGTCTTCCACGTCCTGGGTTAACTGGCGATTGACGTCACCGACGATGTCGGCAATGTTGCCGGCCAGCGTCGTGCGCTGCCGTAAAAATGCGCGGGCCGAGGCCATCAGAAGGGCAGATGGGATGCCGTGATCGGATACATCGCCGATGACCACGCCGTATTTTTGAGCGTTTTTGTCGGCGCTGTCAAAAAAATCAAAATAATCGCCGCCGGTCTCATCGCAATAGATGCTTCTGCCGGCGATATCCAAACCGGGGAAAAGCGGATCTGCTGCAGGCAGCAGGTTTTGCTGCACTTCCTTGGCCAGATCCAACGACTGGCGCAGACGATAGCGATCTTTTAGGCCTTCGGTCATCTGATTGAAGTTTTCTCCCAGTGCGCCCAGTTCATCGTTGCTGTTAACCGTTACGTTTGCCGACAGATCGCCTTTTTCAACCTTCGCCATGGCGGCTTGCATCTGTCTGATCGGATCAATGATGCCGGTTGAAAACGAGCGTGACAGGATGACGGCCACAGCCAGGGTGACGGCCAGCAAAAAGGCCGTTAGGTACAGCAGGCTCTGAATGACCTGGCCCGGGTCCATCTCCAGCATCATGCTGGCTTTATTGTACGATAAAACCGCCATCAGGATCAGCGGCAATATGCTGGCCAGTACAAAGATAATCAGCATGCGGGCACGCAGTCTCAGACGAAATACGCCGGGTGTGCTGGCCAGCCCTCCTGCAGGAAAAAAATAGGGCCAGATCTGGCGGCATTTGGTTTCGGTGATGAAAAATATAATCGCGGCGGTGATGATACCGCCGATAATGCAGCCGATAAAAACCCTCAGCCCATCAATCAGATCAACCATTAATGGTGCGGTGTTGCTGGAATCAGCTATGATACTGAAGATTGTCATGGTGATGGCCGCCAGAAACCAGTTAAAAAAACTTACCAGTGCTGAAAAAAACGGCATTTCAAGGATTTTGCGCTGGGCCTTTTTTCTCAGATGGGGCTCAATTTGTTTGTTCTGGGCAGTTAACTGTAAAAAACGCTCTAAATCTTTCATCCAGAAATTGAAAAAGAAGAAGGCAATGACAGCCAGGACCGGGAACATGATGCCCACGACGACAAACGTATTTTGAACCCGCATGGCTGCAAACACGCGGTCAAAAAAAACAAAATAAGACGTGACGATGATGGCGCCGATCAGATTGGCCGCTATCTGCCACCAGCTCACACTGCGCCCGCCTGTTTGAAACATGGCGTGCAGAGTTTCCGGTGTCCCGCTGGTTTTTGTGTTCATGCCGTCACCTGTGAAAATTCGGGGGTGAAGATATAAGTCGGTTTCCGCGATATCCGTTTGACACTCAGAATGCTTTTATCTATTATTTTCTGCTACAATAGCGCAACAGAATTTTGAACTTCTGCCAAAAAAGGATCATCCGCCATGGGAACACTAAACAAAACCGCGTTAAACGATCAACATGTCAAACTGGGCGCCAACATGGTTGAGTTTGGCGGCTGGGAAATGCCGCTGCATTATGAATCCGGTATCATCCAGGAGCACCTGACCACCCGCAAGGCCGCCGGTCTTTTCGATATTTCGCATATGGGCCGCTTTACGGTGCGGGGCAAGGATGCAGTTGCTTTTTTGCAGCACGTGCTCAGCAACAACGCCGCCGCCCTGGAGGAAGAAGAGGGACATTACACGATGATCCCCAATGAAAACGGCGGTGTTATCGATGATGCCTATCTGTACCGCTTTGTGCCCGATGAATTCATTTTAGTGGTCAATGCCGCCAACCGTGAAAAGGATTTTGCCCATCTGGAAAAAATCCGCCCGGCATTCGGCGATGTGGAATTGATCGATCGGACCGCGGAGATGGCTATGCTCAGCCTGCAAGGGCCCACTGCCAAAGACATCATGCTGGGTTTAATCTCCGGCGGACGCCTGCCCGAACCGCTGCGCAACTGTTTGAGCACCGCGCAAATCAACGGCAGCCAGGTACTAATATCGCGCACCGGCTACACCGGCGAGCCGATATGTTTTGAGCTTTTCATCGCGCGCAACGATGTGGCCGCCATCTGGCAGGCGCTGCTTGTTAAAGGCGCGCAACCCATCGGCCTGGGCGCCAGGGATACCCTGCGCCTGGAGGCCATTCTGCCGCTCTATGGGCACGAGCTGGGGCTTGACCCCGAGGGCAATGAAATACCGGCCTTTGCCAGCATGCTGGCTCGTTTCAGCGTCAGCCTGTCACCGCTCAAAGGTGATTTCATTGGACGGGCGGCGCTGACCAAGCAATATGAAGCCTTTAAACGGATCGTTGATCGCGACTTTTCGCTGATTGCCGATCTGCCGCGCATCATCCAGCCCATCGCGCTGATGGACAAGGGCGTTGCCCGGGCCGAAGCCAAGGTATTTCGCGGCGAACGGCATGTGGGTTATGTGACCAGCGGGACGATGGTGCCGCTGTGGCAGAGCGATGGTGTCGGGTTGTCCACGCGTCAATCCGAAGAAAAAGGCCGGCGCGCCATCGGCCTGGCGCTGCTGGACAGCAATCTGGTGGAAGGCGATGAAGTCGAGATCGACATCCGGGGCAAACGCGCCCGTGCGGTCATTGTTCCCTATCACCTGCGGGCCGAAGCGCCGCCCCATTGCTGGCCGATCCATCATGATCAATTGCGCACCGACCGTGAAGCGGTGTGTGCGGCCGAAGAGATGGCGCAAAATGCCAAAACGCTGATCGGCAAAGCCATCGACAACCATACCTGGCGCCAGCAGCAGTGCATCAACTTGATCCCTTCCGAACAAACCGCCTCCCCACAGACGCACATACTTTCGATCACGGACCCGGCCGGCCGGTATGGCGAACACAAACAGGTCAAAGCGTTCAAGGAGGCCAATGTGTTCTACTACCAGGGCACCGATTTTATCGCTGAGACGGAATATTTGCTTACCTGCGAGTTTCAGCGCTTTTTAGGGTGCCGCGAAGTGGAAACCCGGGTGATTTCCGGGCAAATGGCCAATATGGCAGTGTTCAGTGCCCTGGTGGATTATGTCAACCGCGCCGATCGCAAAAAAGAACAGCGCCGTATTCGCAAGGTGATGAACAATCATATTATCAAAGGCGGCCATTTGAGCGCCCAGCCGATGGGCGCCCTGCGGGATTTCGTGATGCGCGATCCCAAATGGGAAAAGCCGGCGGTGGTCAACTTTCCGGTTCTTGAAGACAACCCTTATAAAATTGATGTTGAAGCCGCCCGGGAATTGATCTTTGAACATCGACCGGAGCTGATGATCCTGGGTAAAAGCATGATCATTCATAAAGAGCCGGTGCAGGAAATGCGCGCCATTATTGATGAGCTCGAGCTGGAATGTATGTTGATGTATGACATGGCGCATGTGCTGGGACTGGTGGGCCCTTATTTCCAGCAGCCTTTTGAGGAGGGGGCCGACATTGTCACCGGATCGACCCATAAAACCTTTTATGGCTCCCAGCGTGGCATTGCGGCCGTAAATTATGCCGAAGACGACGTGCATTATGCCTTCTGGGAAGCCATTCAGCGAAGGGCTTTTCCCGGCAGCACCAGCAACCACCACCTGGGCACTTTACTGGGTCTGCTGCTGGCGGCCTATGAGATGAATGCCTTCAAAGACGAATATCAGAAAAATGTGGTCACCAACGCCAAAGCATTTGCCTCGGCCTTAAAGGAATGCGGGCTGGATATTGCCGGCGATCCGTCGATTTCCTATACCGAAACCCATCAGGTCATCATCAACGTCGGTTATGCCCGTGGACCTGAAATCGCCCGCCGCTTGGAAGACAATAACATCATTCTCAACTACCAGGCCGCACCGGACGAGGAAAGCTTTTCAGCATCCGGCTCACTGCGCACCGGCGTGCAGGAAATGACGCGCTTTGGCATGGCAGCCGAAGATTTCAAACAGCTGGCCCAGTTGATGGCAGACGTTATCCTGAAAAACAAAGATGTGAAAAAAGAAGTGACGGATTTTCGCCAGCGCTTTGTAGAGATGCACTACTGCTTTAAGGGCGACGAGTTTGATGAGTTAGAACAGAAATTACACAGCTTGTTTTAGAGGGCGATACAGGTATTAACAGGTATGGCATGAATCGGTCATATCATTTTCTTCCAGGCGCTACGAATAACAAGTAGCCGGTGGCCTGATATTTGGGATTTGGGCAACGCTTAATTTCAATCCAAAAGTCAGGGTGCCGATCATCCCAAATATCAGACCACGATCTACACTTCTATCGATTTGGTAACGTAGCGCCTTTCAGAAAAAAACATGACCTTTTGTAGACCTAAACTTGCATTTCTTTATTCTACAGGCTCAACGGGCAACGGGCTCAACCGGTAACGGGCTCAATCCGCCGGAGGCGGACTCAACCGGCGCAATTATTGACAGCACCAAGGAGGGCAATCATGGGGGAAATCCGAATGATTGGGGAAATGCGCACGGATTATGATTGCGAAACCAGCGGCCTGCCGGCCGAACGCTGGGGCGAAGCGGTTTTTACAATCGGAGATGAGGAAATTGTCGTTGAAATCAGTATTGAAAAGGACGTTGTTGTGGCCATTATGGTTGGCGAGGATGCCGCCTGGCGGGGAACACTCAAAGGGTTCAAACAGTTTTTAAGAGGCGAATTAGAAGCGGCTGTTTGATGGCGGCGTCCCTGGTCCGATCGATGGCTTTCACGGAGCGCTATGCAGCTGAACGATGTAATGGCTGAGTTGAAATCGATGGGCGATACGAAATCGGTTGCCGGCATGGCAAAATTCGGTATCAAATCCGACCGGGCGCTGGGAATTTCGATCCCGAATCTTTTGGGGCTGGCCAGAAAAATCGGCACCAATAATAAGTTGGCCGGCCAATTGTGGCCGAGCACCATTCATGAAGCCCGTATCCTGGCCTGTATGGTCGCCGATCCTCAACAGGTGTCCGAAGCGCAGCTGGAGCGCTGGGTCAAAGATTTTAATTCCTGGGATTTGTGTGATCAATGCTGCAATCGATTGTTCAGTAAAACATCTTTTGCGCGCCGGAAGGCGCTGATCTGGTCTCAGCGGCCCGAAGAATATGTCAAACGCGCCGGCTTTGTGCTGATGGCTGTCACGGCAGTGCATGACAAAAGCGCAGCAGATCGGCAGTTTGACCCTTTTTTCAAACGGATAAAGCAGGGGGCCATTGATGATCGCAACTTTGTTAAAAAAGCGGTCAACTGGGCCCTGCGTCAGATCGGCAAGCGCAATCTATCACTGAACAGAAAAGCCGTAGCTGTAGCCGAGGAGATCCAGCAACTGGAATCCCGCGCGGCCCGCTGGGTGGCCAGTGATGCACTGCGGGAGCTGCGCAGCAACAAGATCCAGCAGCGACTGTCTCGCAAAGCCGCTCGCTAGCCAGCTGCACAGCGCGCACTTCTTGGATTTATTGACCAACTACTCCACCAGGACACACTCCACCATGCCCAGGGCGGCCGATATTACGTTGACGGCATCATTGAGGTCCAATGTGGCAGTGTTAATCGTCAGATCATAATTGTTGGGATCGGCAATATCGGCATTAAAATACTTGCGAATAAACGCCTTGCGGTCCGAGTCGGTTCGCAAAACCCGTCGCTTTGCGTCTTCTGGAGACAGGTCGAACTCTTTGGCAACATTTTCAGTACGCCAGGCCAGCGGGGCCACGATGCGAACGGCGAATCTTTTATCATTTGGCAAAATAAAGTTGGCGCCCCTGCCCACAACGATCGCCCGGCCATGATTTCCGATGGTGCCGATAACTTTCATCAGATGCTGCATGTAGCGGTCCGGCCACAGGTGGCGATCGTGCACCAGAGAGGCAATCCAGTGTTCCAAAGTATTCAAGCCGCGCTCATCCAGGGTTTCCAGCAGCGTTTCGCTGACATCTGCGTCTTTGGCGATTTGATGGATAACTTCCTGATGGAAAATATCGATCTTCAGTTTTTCGGCCAGGCGGCTGGCAATGATGCGCCCTCCGCTACCGGGCTCTCTGGATAACGTAACGATGGACACGCCCTCTTTTTCAGGGACCTCCTTTTTCTGGCTCAGATGCCAGCGATGCACCTGCTCTTCAATAATTTGAGGGATACTTTTCATAGGACCTCCTTATATTTAAATTTGAAGGTATGGTTTATGTAAACAGGGAGACGCAAAATTGGGTCTGCATCATCCCGGCACCGCTGATGCAAACAGCATCTTATTATTTTAAAATTAAGACCCTGAAAAATCGGTGTCAATTTTTATTGGTTTCTAATGGCCAGGGAAACTAGCTGGATTCATCTAAACCATCTGCATAGCTCTTTTGGACGGTGTGACGAGCTGTTTTAAGGCCTTTCCCGATCAGGGTTGTCCGCCTTGGGCGCGATGATATAACATCAGGCCTAAATTTTAAAAAATGAACTTAAACTGCCAATTATCAAAATTCGGAGACCCCCATGATTGATAGAAAAGTGACGACGGTCATCGATGCGGAAAAATGCATCGGGTGTGAATTATGCGTCAAAGTATGCCCTTCCAATACCATCAGCATGCAGGATGACAAGGCCCGGGTAACCGGTGAGCGTTCATTACAATGCGGTCACTGCATGGCGGTATGCCCGGTGGCTGCCGTGCGGGTGGATGCCATCGATGCTCAAAGCCTGGCGTTTAACAGTTTTGAGCTCAAAAGTCGCTGGCTGGCTCCGGGCGATTTTGATACCGCCCATCTGGTTCAATTGATGGCATCGCGGCGCTCGTGCCGCAACTATACCGACCAGGGCGTGGAGCGCACCCTGCTTGAAGATATGGTCAAGATCGGCACGCAAGCACCTTCAGGCACCAACAGCCAAAAGTGGACTTTTACGATTTTGCCCAATCGGGCCGCTGTGGACGCATTTGGGCAGCGCATTGGGGCCTTTTTCAAAAAACTGAATCAACTGGCCGAAAACCGTTTGGTTTGCAAAGCGCTCAAACTCATCGGCAAACCCGCTTTGGACAATTATTACCGCGATTATTACCAGTCGGTTGCAGAGGCTCTGCAGGAATGGGAGCTTTATGGTCGCGACCGTTTGTTTCACGGTGCTCCGGCAGTTATTGTTGTGGCGACGCAGCCCGGCGCCAGCTGCCCCACAGAAGATGCCCTGCTGGCCACCCAAAACATGCTGCTGGCGGCCCACAGCATGGGGCTGGGCACATGCCTGATTGGTTTTGCCGTCGAAGCCATGAACAAGGATGCCGGAATCCAGCAGTTTCTAAAGATTCCGGCAGAGGAAACGATCTGCAGCGTTATCGCCATCGGCTACCCAGATGAAGACTATGAGGGTTTGACGGGCAGGAAAAAGGTGCTGATGCGGTACTTTGAAAGTTAGTTTGGGTATTCGGTATTGGGCAATGGTAGGGCGTTATTGAACCTGCTGGTTTTGCAGGAAGGATGTCAGGATGGAGTTCAGCTTGTCCAGATAGCCGGCGTAAAAGTGGTCACAGCCGTCGATGATCTCAAAACGGGCATCTGAATTCCAGATCGACAACAGGTCGCGGATTTGGCCTGCAGGTGCGATGTCGTCCCGGCTGCCGGTGACCACCATTTTCAGACAGCTTAGTGTGCTGACATCGCCAAATTCAATGAATCCAACCGGCGGCGCCACCATCAGCATAGACGCGATGGCAATGGGATCATTGGCAATCAGTCGGGCATTGACCCAGGCGCCGAAAGAGTAGCCGGCCAGATCTACTGCACTGACGCCCTTTTCTTGAATGCTTGCAATAGCAGCGCGAACATCGTCCTGCTCGCCAATCCCGTTGTTAAAGTCTCCCTGACTGCCCCCCACGCCTCTGAAATTAAATCGCAGGGTGGCATAACCGTTTTGGCGGTAGGCACTTTGAATGGTTTCGACGACCGGATTGTGCATCGTACCGCCATACAGAGAATGGGGGTGGGTGATCACAACACCCCTGTCGCCGGTGCCGGCCTGCCACAGGCCTTCCAGCGCATAGCCTCCGGAGGGTATGGTCAATTTTTCTTCCGTCGCCATAACTAACCGACCGTATTTAAAATATTGATGATATCACGGCCAAATTCTGTCACCTGCCAGTTTTTGAGCCCCTTTATTTTGGATAGACTGCTCTTGTTAACGGGTTTCTGCACGGCGATGGCGCTGATCAGGGCCTTGGTGCAGATGATGGCCGGATCCACTTTCAGCTGTTCTGCCATGCGGTCCCGCCAGGTACGGAGCTCTTTAACGCGTTTGGCCACTATCGCGGGAACCATGGGAGCGGTTTTGCGCGGGTATTTCGGTAAATTTTTGGTTGGGATCTGCCGGGCTTTGGTAACGGCCGCCATAATGCTGCTGCCGTATCGATCGAATTGTTTTGATCCCAGAATTTCCGATTTTTTGAGTTTGGTTAGATTCTGCGGGCGTGCCTCGGCCAGCTTCAGCAGGGATTTGTTTCCAATAATTCTGAAAAGGGGTTTGTCCTGCCGCAGTGCAATTTTTTTGCGCATTTGCAGCAGCTCTTCAAGGACTGCCAGCCCCCTGGGACCCAGTTTGCCGGCACCTTTAAAAGCCACAAACAGGGGGCGCGAATTGTTATTAGCCGGTCTGACCCTGCTCAGATGGTGGCATTCCTCTTCAACCCAGCCCAGACGCCCCTTGTTTTTAAGCTCCTGTTGCAGGCTTTTTGCCAGCGGGATCAGATAGCGCACATCCTTGGCGGCGTAGGCAATCATTTCTTGCGGCAGCGGGCGTTTTGACCAATCTTTACGTTGATATTTTTTGTCCAGGCGCACATTGTACCGCTTTTTAAGCACAGCTTCCAAACCGGTCTCTTTAAATCCTAAAAAGCGGCACGCCAGCTCGGTGTCAAAAAGATTGTTGATGTTGATTTTAAAATCACGATAAAGGGAGCGAATGTCATAATCGGCCCCATGAAAGACTTTCAAAATATCGCGGCGTTTAAAAACAGGCTTCAAAACAGTCAGGTTATCCAATTGCAGGGGGTCAATGACGGCCGTGGTGTGCGAGGTGGCAATCTGGATCAAACAGACCTTCTCGCGGAAATGATACATGGAGTCTGCCTCAAGATCAACGCCGATAATGCGCTGTTTCGCCAGCCGGTTGGCAAACCGTTCGAGTTCGGAATAAGTGGCGATGTTTAGGTGGCGGTGAGCGCGGCGTCTTCGCATTTTTTACTTGACCCTTCTGAGCGTTTCGCTTATCGGTTTAGTTCCCTTATCCGTTTCGGGCGCGTGATGATTGATAAAACATAAGTATGGTTTATATTTCTATTAAACCCATACTCAAAAATAAAAAACTCCCCGTTGATTTTTACATCAATTGGGGTTTTAATTTAGGCTTTGCTTAGCTTCTTAAGAATGGTATCCTTTCATTTTATACCGTTTTTAACCAATTTATCAATCGTTCAATTGTTACAGTGGTGAAATGACTATGGTAAATATAACACTTCCAGACGGCAGCCGAAAGGCTTTTGAGAATTCTCCCACCGGAACAGACCTGGCAGAAGGCATTTCCGCCGACTTTGCCCGTCGCTGCGTGGCCATGGAAATAAACGATGAGCTGGTTGATTTGAATACAGCAATCAGCGGCGATGCCCGCGTGCGTCTGATCACCGAAAAAGATCCTGAAGCGCTGCACATATTACGGCACTCGGCGGCTCACGTGATGGCCCAGGCGATATTGCGGCTTTACAAGGATGCCAAACTGACCATTGGCCCGGCCATCGAGGACGGGTTTTATTACGACATCGACATGCCGCCGGTGTCAGAAGATGATTTTCCCAAAATTGAAGCTGAAATCAAAAAAATCATCAAAGCCAAGATGCCGATCTACCGCAAAGAGATCCCCAAAGCCGAAGCAATTGAATTTTACAAAGATGAGCCTTACAAGCAGGAAATGTTAGCCGATTTGGAAGACGGCACCATCTCGATCTACCAGCAGGGCGAATTTACCGACCTGTGCCGCGGCCCCCATGTGCCGCATACCGGACATGTCAAAGCCCTCAAGCTGGTCAAGGTGTCAGGCGCTTACTGGCGGGCGGATCCGACCCGGGCCCAGCTGCAGCGAATTTATGGAACAGCTTTTTTTTCCAAAAAAAAGCTGAAGGCCCACCTGAATTTTCTGGAAGAGGCCAAAAAAAGAAACCATCGCAAAATCGGCCAGGCGCTGGATCTGTTCAGTTTTCACGATGAAGCGCCGGGGATGCCATTTTTCCATCCCAAAGGAATG
Organism: Desulfobacterales bacterium; assembly: GCA_030066985.1. Lineage (NCBI taxonomy): Bacteria > Pseudomonadati > Thermodesulfobacteriota > Desulfobacteria > Desulfobacterales > Desulfobacterales bacterium. The sequence continues at coordinate 99,099 of JASJAN010000025.1, read as the reverse complement.
GTGGTCTGGAACACCCTGTTGGACTATTGGCGCGCCGAGCACCGTGCTGCCGGATACGTGGAAACCAAAACGCCGATTATGCTCAATCGCGCGCTGTGGGAAAAAAGCGGCCACTGGGAAAATTATCGCGAAAATATGTATACATCGAGCATTGATGACAATGATTATGCCATCAAACCGATGAATTGCCCCGGCGGTATGCTCATTTATGGTCGCAAACCGCACTCATACAGGGATTTGCCGCTGCGTGCCGCAGAGGTGGGGCTGGTCCACCGGCATGAACTCAGCGGGGTGCTGCAGGGTCTGTTTCGAGTGAGAGCCTTTCATCAAGATGATGCCCATCTGTACATGATGCCCGAGCACATCAAAGATGAAATTCTGGGGGTGCTGTGTCTGTCCGAGCGAATGTACACCACTTTTGGGCTGGGGTTCCATCTCGAGCTGTCGACGCGGCCGGAAAAATCCATCGGCAACGACGCCCAATGGGATGAGGCCACCACCGGTTTAGAATCCGGTCTCAAGGCTTACGGCCACGATTATACGCTCAATGAGGGCGACGGCGCGTTTTACGGACCCAAAATCGATCTGCATATTAAAGACGCCCTGAACCGCACCTGGCAATGCGGCACCATCCAGCTGGATATGGCCTTGCCGGAGCGCTTTAACCTGACCTTTATCGGCAAGGACAACGAGCGCCACCGACCGATTATGATTCACCGCACGGTTTTCGGCTCGATCGAACGCTTTTTGGGCATCCTGATCGAGCATTTTGCGGGCAAGCTTCCGCTGTGGCTAGCGCCGGTTCAGGCCACGATATTGCCGATCAACGATGACCTGATATCCCATGCCCAGGCGGTCAAAGCCGAGCTTGAAAAAGCCGAGCTGCGGGTGGAGATCGATGATCGGGCCGAAAGCCTGAACAAAAAAGTCCGCGAAGCCCAGCTAAATCAAATCCCGCTGATTTTGACGGTGGGGGCCAAGGAGAAAGATGCCGGCACCCTGTCGGTACGCACCCTGGATGGCCACGTCAAATACGGCCTTTCCCACGATGAATTTCTAAATACGGTGCAGGCGCATATCCGCAAACGGGAGCTGGCATTGGACCTTTTTAAGGAATAGGGCCTAACAGATTAATTTTTAGACAGGATTTACAGGATTGTTCGGATTTCCTTTTTCTCGCCACTTTCCGGAAGAAAGTGGCGAAACCCAATCCCGCCCTACGGGCGGGAAAAATTCTTACTTAAATTAGACGCCTCAAAATAAAAATACGCGACTAACTTTTATTTATGATGAGTATTTTTTTTCGCCGAAGGCGATTGAAATTTTTGGCTTTCATCCGGAAAGCCAAAAAAATATCCTTAAAATCCTGTTAATCCTGTCTAATAAAAAAGGAAATCATAAAAACAAATCCATAGAAAAAGGCAGTTAAAACTTATATGGGCGATAACGAAAAACATAATGCCGGGGTGAAAACATCAAGAATTCAATGGTGCGATTTGCGCTGCAAATGGGCCGATAGTGCCAAACTCGATGCCCTGGATGGCAGTTGCCATACCTTTCAATCCCTGTGGTGCAAGAAGCTCAAAAAGCATGTCACCAAAAATTCGCCATGTGAGGTGCACTTCGGTAAACGCCGCCCAACCACCCGTTTTTGAGCTATCTTTAAATTTGCACGCAAAGCCGCTAATGTCCAAAGACGCTAAATATCCTGTTTATCAAATATAAAAAAACTTTGCGACTTGGCGTCTTTGCGTGAGGCTTTTTTGGATTCAACTCAAGAATTCTGCCCTATGGCTGATAAGCTTCAATCAAAAGTTCGTCTTTTCCTCCTCTACTGGCTGCCGTTGATCGCCGCCTGTGTGGCCATATTCATTCAATCCAGCTTCCGCGGCCCTGAGCGTATGCCGGAGGTACGGTTTTTAGACAAACTGCTGCATTTTGGGGCTTATGCCGTGCTGGCGATCCTGTTCTATAGAGCCTATGAGACCCTGCCGCTTAAAAATAGCCGTAACCTTCTGATATTGATAAGTATTTTCTCAGCAACCCTCTATGGTATCAGTGATGAAATTCATCAATATTTTGTTCCCTTCCGGCATGCCGATATGATGGATGTGGTTGCCAACACAATCGGCAGCATTTGCGGCGTCCTTTTTTACGATAGGTGGAAAATGCGAAAAAAAACGCCATTGCCCGGCAACCCATGACACCGAAGGTGCAGCCGGCCAACCGCGACGGATGGCCCAAGTTGCCCCTGTCATGTCAGCGGTGTCGAAAATCGATTTTGCAAAGCGATGCGGATTGACAAGATCTGTGAATTTCGCTACAACAAAATGCTTGAATGGATATTGAGGGATTGCTTCATGCCGATCCTTTCGATCATCCGAAATGATGTATTTCCTGCCATATAAACCGATCAAAGGAGTGAAACCGGATGCCTTCCGAAAACAGCGTTCTCATCAATGGCAACGAATTACCGTTTGAACCCGACGATACCATTCTGGATGTGGCCCATCGACACAGTATTGATATCCCGACGCTTTGTCATCTGAAAGGAGCGACCCCCACAGGTGCCTGTCGCATGTGCGTGGTTGAGGTAAAAGGGGCGCGCAGCCTTGTAGCGGCCTGCGCCGCGCCGGTGGCCCCCAATATGGAAGTCCAGACCGAAACACCCAAGGTCATCGAAGCGCGTCGGATGGTCCTGCAGCTGCTGCTGTCTTCCGGCAACCACAATTGTGCCGTTAGCGGCAGCACCGCCAACAACTGGACCGAATTTCAATTGAATGTCATCAAAGCTGAAGAAGATACGGAACTGTGCCCGGTCTGGGGGGACTGCCGCCTGCAGGACCTGGCTTTTCGCTATCAGGTTACCGGTGAGCAGTTTGAGCCCAACGAAACGGCCTATCCAATGGAAACGGCCAATCCGTTCATCTTGCGCGATTTTTCGCGCTGCATTCAGTGCGGACGCTGCGTTCAGGCCTGCAACGAAGTACAGGTAAACCAGGCCATACATTTTGGCTACCGCGGCGCTGCCAGTAAAATTATTGCGGCCGGCGATCGACCGTACATCAACTCGGATTGCGTCTTTTGTGGTGAGTGTGTCCAGGCGTGCCCGGTAGGCGCCCTGGTTGAAAAAGATTCACGCTACGAGGCCCGCCCCTGGGAAACCCAAAAGGTGCGCACCACCTGTAGCTATTGCGGGGTAGGCTGTCAGCTCAATCTGCATGTCAAGGACAACCGGGTGGTCAAGATCAGCGGGGTGGAGGAAGCCAAGCCCAATTTTGGCAGTCTTTGCGTCAAAGGGCGTTTCGGGTTTGACTTTATCCATTCACCCGATCGTCTCAAAACCCCTTTGATTAAAGAAAACGGGGCCTTGCGTGAAGCTTCCTGGGATGAGGCCCTGGATCTTGTGGCCGATAAGCTGAGCAAGATCAAAGCCGAGCATGGCGCTGATACCATCGGGTTTTTAACATCGGCACGCATTACCAATGAAGAAAATTATATCGCCCAAAAATTTGCCCGCGCAGTGGTACAAACCAACAATGTGGACCACTGCGCCCGGCTCTGACATTCTTCCACCGTGGCCGGTCTGGCCGCAGCTTTCGGAAGCGGGGCAATGACCAACACCATCGCCGATATTGAAGAGGCGGATGTCATTTTAATCACCGGATCCAATACCACTGAAAACCATCCGGTGATCTCCAGCGGGGTTAAGCGGGCCGTCACCCAAAAAGGGACCAAACTCATCGTTGTCGATCCGCGGCGCATCCGCATCACGCGATATGCGGACAAATGGCTGCGCCAGAATTTGGGAACCGATGTGGCCTGGATCAACGGTTTGATGCATGTGATCATCAAGGAAGGGCTGCACGATAAGCAATTCATCGAAAACCGCACCGAGGGTTTTGATGAAATGCAGCAAATGGTTGAAAAATTTACCCCGGATATGGTGGAGCAAATCACCGGTATCCCGGCGAAGGATATTATCGAGGCTGCCCGGCTGTTTGCCAACGCCGAGCGCGGCTGCATCTTATACTGTATGGGTATCACCCAGCACACCACCGGGACCGATAATGTCAAATCTTTGGCCAATCTGGCCATGCTGTGCGGCAATATGGGCATCGCCGGCGGCGGGGTCAATCCACTGCGCGGCCAAAACAATGTGCAGGGCGCCTGTGACATGGGCGGGCTGCCGGATGTGTATTCCGGTTACCAGAAAGTCATTGATGAGGCAGCGCGCCAGCGCATGGCTGAGGCCTGGGGGGTTGACACGCTGCCCGACCAGCCCGGCATGAAGGTCACCCACATGATGCCGGCCGCCCATGACGGCACCTTTAAAGCCCTGTATGTCATCGGTGAAAATCCGGTGGTTTCCGATGCGGATGTCAACCATGCTGAAAAATGTTTGGATAATCTCGAGCTTCTGGTGGTGCAGGACATCTTTCTGACCGAAACCGCCCAGCTGGCCGATGTCGTTTTGCCGACTGCCTGTTATGCCGAAAAAGACGGCACCTTTGCCAATAGCGAGCGTCGCGTCCAGCGGGTGCGCAAAGCCGTTGACCCACCCGGAGAGGCCTGGGACGATTGGAAAATTCTGTGTGAAATTTCCAAGCGGATGGGATTTACCATGGATTATGACAGCAGCCAGCAGATTATGGAAGAAATATCAAAGGTGACGCCGTCTTATACCGGCATCAGCTATGAGCGCATCGAGCATGAGGGGCTGCACTGGCCCTGCCCGACAGCCGAACACCCCGGCACCCCCATCTTGCACGGTGCGCAATTTACGCGCGGCAAGGGTCTTTTCCATGCCATTGATTTCATCGAGCCGGCCGAAAAGACCGATGCGGAATACCCCTTGTATCTGACCACCGGCCGGCTGCTCTACCAGTACCATACCGGCACGATGTCCATGCGAACCGGAGGGTTGAATCAGATTGCGCCGGAGGCCTTTGTGGAAATTTCATCACAGGATGCGCGCAAATTCGAATTCGAAGACGGCACCCTGGTCAACATAGCCTCTCGTCGGGGCACCATCCAGGCGCGCATTAAAATATCGCGCAAGGCTGTTGACGGGACCGTTTTCATTCCTTTTCATTTCGCTACCGCAGCTGCCAACCGGTTGACCAACGGGGCACTGGATCCGATTTCGGGTATCCCGGAATTTAAGGTGTGTGCGGTTAAGGTCTCCAAAGCCGCATAGCTGCCTTAAAGCCATCTCAAAAATGCACCTAATCCGCCTGAGGCGGACCCTTGAGCGTGATCTACTATTTTTGAGATAGCTTTCGCCAACTAGGTTATAACATAAAAAAACCCGGCCTTTGATAGGCCGGGTTTTTGTTTGTTTTGAAATTAGAATAGCTGCTGCGCTTATTCCTCCAGCTCCTTGGACGGCAGCACATCCACATCCGCCAGATCCGGTCCCAGATATTCGCGCTCATTTTCCCCCAGAATACCCATGGACAGGCAGATCAGGGTCCACAGGTGCACCGAATGATAGCCGCCCTCAAAATGCTCGCTGATATCATGAATCTGGGCATGGCAGTTGTGGCACGGGGTAATACAGTAAGTTGCGCCGGTGGCCATGATCTGATCGAATTTCAGTTTGCCAAAGGCCCGGCGCTGATCGGGCAGACCGCTCTGCAGAAAGCCGCCGCCACCACCGCAGCAATAGTTATTGGAGCGGTTGGGGGTCATATCGACAAAATTTTCCTCGCCCACCACGGCCTTGACCACATAGCGCATATCTTCGGCTATCGGATCGCCAAGGGTTTTGCGAACCAGCTGGCAGGGGTCCTGGCAGGTAAATTTGATCTGGCGCTCTTTGTTCCATTCGGAGTTGACCTTCAGCCTGCCATCGCGGATCCAGCGGGCGTACAACCTAATGATGCTTTCGATTTCAAACTTGTGCTCGATGTTGAATTTTTGCAGTCCGACCCGGACTGCGAACAGTTCGTGCCCTCACTCGGTATTGAGCCAGTACTTGCAGCCCAGATCATCGACGGCTTTGGCCTTGGTCCTGACGATTTTTTCCCAGTTTTCCAGGTCGGCCATAAACATGCAGTAGTTTTCAGCAGCCCAGCCCTTGGTGCCGTAAGTCCAATCCGCACCGGCAATGTGCATGATTTTCCACAGGGGCACCATTTCATCGGGCTCGGTGACCGGCTCGCGGGAATTCTGGTTTAAAAAATATTTGGCCCCTTTTTTGTTGACCGGTGCCTTCAGATCTTCAAAGCCTTCCTGGGTTTGCTGGACCTCTTCGAGCACATCTTCGACCACGAATTGAAAATCTTCTTCGCCGGCTCCCATGGCGCTGCAAGTGTCGTTGCGCAATGCCATATCGCAGGAACCCAGAATGCCTTTGGGCCGATCTTCTCTGGGCCTGCTCTTTCGGACGTTGAACACCAGTTGCGGGATGTCGATTTTCATGGGGCATACATAGATGCAGCGCATGCACAATGTGCAGCACCAGGCCCATTCGGAACTTAAAATTTCTTCGTCCATCCCCAGGGCTGCCATCCGCAGAAATTTACGCGGATCCATGTCTTCAATGCCCGTGGCCGGGCATCCGGAAGAGCAGGCGCCGCAAGTCAAACACAGGTTGAGATTTCCGCCTTCGGGCAGAAGCTCTTTCACCTGGTCGATGAACTTGCTTTTTTTCTTTCCACCAAGCTTGATTGCCTCTTCAGCCATGCTTTAAAATCCTCCATGCATTATTTGAGATCTGATACAGTGCAATTTGGGTTGCAAAATTTCAAGTGCAAGCGCCTTTTATTTCAAAAAATAGCCTATCTGTCAAGGGTTCAGGACCACTGAATCTGATTTAGTTATTTGATGCGTCTGGGATTTTTTTTGCCCAATCTTTTCATGCTGTAACTGAATTAAGAAATCTTCCCGGCGTTCAAATAAATCCAAATATTTTAATATCTTAAGGCAATAAAACCGTCGAGCCCGTGGTTTTACGGGCTTCCAGATCCTGATGGGCCCGGTCGGCCTCCGCCAACGGATAGGTCTGTCGAACCTCAACTTTGACCGCACCGTTTTCGATAACGTCAAACAGGTCACGTGCATGTTCCAATAGGGCCTCACGCTCGGCCGTATAGGCCATCAGGGTAGGACGGGTTAAAAATAACGACCCTTTAGCCGATAACAAACCGGGATCAAACGGCGGCACCAGCCCCGAGGCCTGGCCGAAGCTGACCATCATGCCCAAGGGCCGCAGGCAATCCAGCGACTTCATGAAGGTGGCCTGGCCCACTGAATCGTAAACCACATCCACCCCTTTGCCCGCGGTGATCTCGCGGGTGCGTTCGGCAAAATCCTCCTGATTATACAGAATCGGATGCTGGCAGCCATGGGCACCGGCCAGTTCGGCCTTTTCCTGTGATCCGACAGTGCCGATGACCGTGGCCCCCAGATGACGGGCCCATTGACATACAATTAATCCAACCCCGCCGGCGGCCGCATGAATTAACAGGGTGGTGCTGGCCTTGACGTCATAGCAGCCCCGCAGCAGGTAACGGGCAGTCATGCCTTGCAGCATCATGGCCGCACCCTGTTCGCAGGTTATGGCATCCGGCAGCTGAACCAGCCGATCAGCCGGCATGCGTCGCACTTCGGAATAGGCGCCCGGCGGCAGGCCGGCATAGGCCACGCGATCTCCGACGGCAATTTCGGTCACACCTTCGCCGATGGCCTCCACGATTCCCGCGCCCTCCATTCCCGGAACCGCCGGAAGCTCGGGCAGCGGATATATGCCGGTGCGATGATAGACATCGATAAAATTCAATCCCACGGCCTCATGCCGCACCAAAGCCTCTCCTGCTGACGGTGAGCCGGGATCATCGGCTTCCCAGCGCAGCACCTCCGGCCCCCCGGTTTCATAAATTCTGATGGCATTAGGCATGACTGTTTCTCCTTCCCTCATTTTTAAAATGGATTCTTGCGGGTGAAATATATTAAGCGATTAACAATACATATTAAATCTTAAACAGACCGTATTCAAACCACAAACGATCCTAAAACAGGTAATTCACCTTTCAGGTTGGCCAGTTGAGTCCGCCTGCGGCGGATTGAGCCTGTTAGACAAGGGAAATTATCTGATTTTATTTTTTTGACCGGCTAACGGGACAGCGGAAAACGGGCTCAATCTAAACCTATTCCCCAATAATTTTAACCAGCGCCCGTTTGCGCCGCCGGCCGTCAAACTCACCGTAAAAAATGCGCTCCCAGGTGCCAAAGTCAAGCCGGCCGTCGGTAACAGCCACCACCACCTCCCGTCCCATGACCTGGCGTTTCATGTGAGCATCGGCATTGTCTTCGCCGACATTGTGGCGGTATTGCGATACCGGCTCATGCGGTGCGATTTTTTCCAGCCAGACCTCATAATCATGGTGCAGCCCGGATTCATCGTCGTTGATAAAAACCGAAGCGGTAATGTGCATGGCGTTGACCAGCACCAGGCCCTCTGTGATGCCGCTTTCCTGCAGGCAGGCCTCGACCTGCGGGGTGATGTTGATAAACGCCCGCCGGGTGGGCACCTCGAACCAGAGCTCTTTGCGAAAAGTTTTCATTATGGATCTCCTGCGGTTGATGATGAAGATTCGGATATGATTTAACTCATTGTGAGATTCGTGCTATGTACATCATATCCAAAGAATTTGGAAGTGTGTGAACTTGAGTTTGATAGAAATGGTAGGTTTTTAGAAGGGTAGAATTTAGAGGATATCGCAACTTATGCCATTCTTTTGATATTCCCAATATACATGCAGTTTGGATGCTTATGTGATACCGTGAAGAGATCTGAGGTATCGCTTTAATCTCGGTGCTGTTATTGCGCCCTTTTTGGTATGTTATTTAGCCGGCTAGTTAATATCTAATGTTGGCTGAAGAGAGGAAGACAAGCCCGTGAGTATCGAGTTCAGTTCCCGTTTGGCTGACCGCGCGAGGGCCTGCAGGAGAGCGCTCGGTGGATTGACGAGGGCCGGCTCACGCTACTTTTCGTTTTCCGTGCTTGAGGTTCTATTGCCCCGGAAATAGAAGAATGAGGAGATCCGTATATGTCTACAACGATTAACCAGAAAGTCCTGTTTGTCGATGCCGTTTCCGGCTTCTACCGTATTGACCGTTATCCGCTGGGAGATTTTTTCGGCGCGGTGGACCTTGGCCTGCACTTGGCCGGAAAATTCCAGAGCATGAATATCGGAGCCGGCCCATTTGCGGGTTCGATCTTTCCCGGCTCCAACCGCTTGTTCTTCACCGGTTTTTCACCCTGCTGGGGTGGTTTTTACATTTCCTCCATGGGCGGGGCAGCGCTGGTTTTTAATAATCTCGGGATCAATACCCTCTCCATTGTCCGCAAAGCGCCTACCCCTTCTATTCTCTATCTGAACCGGGTACATGGCGAAGAAATCCAGCTCCAAATCGTCCCGGTAGACATCGAGAAAATCTGGAGCGAAGGCCGCCGCGGCATCTACAATTTGATGGACTACACCTACAAACGATTTGGGGAAGACTACCTAACAGACCCCCGCATCCTATCCGTCGGCCCAGCCTCCCGGGCAACCGACTTCGGGGCCGTCGCTTCCGTGCCCATCCGGAGAGGGAAGCTGACCTTTATCGATACTTGGGCTGGTCGCGGCGGGTTTGGCTCCAAGCTCTTCCAGGAGCACGGCATCGCCGCCATCATCTACGGTGGGACCCACATCGACGAAGACTTCCGGGACCGGAAAGTTGCCGACCAGTGGTTCATCGACAAATATGATCAGAAAATGGCCGCCAAGGACCTGGATGCAACCACCAAATACCGCTATGACAAGAAGTTCAATACCGGTGGTACTTTCGGGGTGAATTATGCGAAACTCGCCGGCCGAATGCTCTCATTCAATTACCAAAGCATCTACATGGATGAAGCCGAACGCCTGGCCATCCATAAGAACTTTGTCCTCGACCATTATCTAAAGCAGTTCAACGAAGAAACCATCGCTACCAAACAGCAGAAGCATTGCGGCGAGCCCTGCGTCGCTGTATGTAAGAAGATGAAAGGCGAATTCAAGAAGGACTACGAGCCCTATCAAACCATGGGCCCCCTTTCCGGGATCTTTGATCAACGGGCCGCTGAACAGCTCAACCATCACGCCGATATGCTGGGGTTTGACGGCATTTCCAGCGGCGGAATAATCGCTTGGCTGATGGAATGTCTGGATAAGGAATACCTCAAGCCCCAAGAGCTGGGGGTAAAGGGGGTCCCCATCTTCAGAGCCAAGGACTTTGATGTTGTCGGGGCCTCCCTGCACAATGCCGAGATCGGGATCGGGCTTCTGGATGCAATCATTGACCAACGCGGCTTACTGGATCTCAGTCAGGGAGCCAGAAAACTGGCCCGCCGTCTGGCCCGAACCCATGGCCAGAAAGTGCTGGACGGCTTCCTTTACACGGCCTATGCCCGTAAAGGTTGGATGGTCCCCAATCAATACTGGACTCCCGGAGTCCTCTCCCCCATGACAATCATGGGAAAATACTACATGTACTACGGGAACGAATTCATTCCTCCCCGGGAGCTAGGGCGCAAGAATGCCGAGAGAATGACCAAGGAGCTGGTTCTGGACAATCTCGGGTTTTGCCGTTTCCACCGCGGTTGGGCCGAAGAAATGTTGCCCGATGTAGTCGGGGCCCTGGTCGACATGAAGGCGGAATTTCTCACCAGCATCGAGATTACCGCCGGTCGGATCAGCAGCCGCAACTCCTCGGTTTTCTGGGAGTCGGAACGCAATGTGGACTACGTCCATACCTTTCTGAAACGCGAACGGGATGTCGAAGGCAATACCGATCCGGAACTGCTGAAATGGCTCGATGCCTTCCAAAAAGACAGAAGAGAAGCTTCCCTAAGTTATTGGTACGAAATGCATAAAGGAGTGCATGAATCCCTGCGGGAATTCTAGCAGGCAGGTCTGCGTCGTCGAACCAGTGGGAGGTGTGAATGAAACGAAAGGGCAAATGAAATGATAAAATTTATTTTTTCAGTTACTTTCATATGGATGGTTTTTGGCTTTAATATTTCATTTGCACAAGACGTAAAAATAGATGAAGCATTTAGAAGTCTGGCCAAAAATATCTGGAAATATTCCGAAGAATTAAATTCTATTCGTAATGATTTGATACCAACAGTTGAAGTTGAAAATTCTGCAAAAAACTATACGCAAGCAAGCATAATATTAGAATTAGCCGGCGATATAAACAGCGTCGAAACCATTTATAAATATGAGTTCTTTCTTCTAGTTACAAAGCCATTTATAAACGATGACAATATTAAACCATATTGTCAGCACATTTTTCAGACGCTTCAATATTCTAAGATGGAGATAAATTCATTGCAGAAAAACCTGCAAAATACTTATAGATTATTGGAAAACAAAGCGGCCTTGAATTCCGCTGAGATAGCCCAAAAAATTATTAAGGATTCACTCAGTGAGATTGAATCCACGGCGACCTTTTTAGAAAGTGCTATAAGGTCTATGCCATGAAAAGCCCAGTTAAGTGATTGGGCATTTTATTCAATAGCCGTATTTAAATATAATTACAAATAATGGCTATAGACAACAATTCTCTTATCAGCAAAAAACCTGATGTATCTGCAATTTCGAATCCCGCCGAAAGGTTGACATATCTAATTCGCATTCAGGATCCATAAGTTTCGTTTTCCGCAAATGGTCACAGCTTTTAAAGACTTTGTGACATCAATATTGTATCAAAACGCCATGGCAATTAACTAAATCCATCGTAATGGTGCTCTTCGACCACATGCCGGTTCGCATCAAAATACTCCGAAAAAAGTTCATTTTTTAAACATCTGGCTTGATGTACTTGGCTATTAGAATTTAATGCCAATCTGAAAACCGATTACATCCGAGCTGGCATCGTAATCACCCCTTAGAGCGCCCCGTGCGATATCTTCGGTGTCAAGACCGGTTTTACGGATTTTGGGATCATCAACGAACAAATGCGCGTAAGCCAAATCAAAACTAAAACGATCTGAAAATCTGTAGCTCAATCCAATAGCAGTCCAGATTCTGTCTTCACCCGGTGCGCGAGGACTCCTGCGCCTCGCACTTGGCACGGGTGTCTCATCATATGCCACACCACCCCGTAATGTCCAATTATTGTTAATGTAGTAGTTAGTGCCAAAGGCATAACGAAAGGTATCCTCCCAGTCCAATGTTGTTGAAATATCTGTTCCCGTGCCCAGTTCTACGGGAATATCGTCCAATGTGCTCCAATTGGTCCAAAAAATATCTGCCATAATGGCAAATTTGGGGTGCAATCTCCAGTAAGCGCTCAGAGAGGCGTGACCGGGAAATTCAATATCGGCTTCAGCACTGGTATCGACAAGTCCCGCACCGGCTGCGATGGCTTCGGCTCCCGCAGGTATATTAAAGTCCGCATCACCCTCTAAGTTATAATCAATATCGGAGCGATAAGATAGGCCGAACCGCAGGTTTTCAGTCGGTTCGATGAGAACACCAAGATTCCAGCGCCATCCCCAGTCATCCGCTTCCAGCTCGGCAAATCCATCGAGTGTTTGCGGCAGTGTAGGTCCCCCGCCGATGAAGCCAATTGTTCCAAAATCTACAGCATTGGTAAGTTCGGCATCAATATATTGGGCGCTTATGCCCCCTCCAAGCGATAACCATCTATTGACTCTGTAAGCAACTGTGGGATTGATATCAATGGTTAATACATTTGACTTAACGGCATGATAGCGCCCGACCCAGCTCTTGCTGTACTCCGTCTCCAATCCAAATGGCACATTAATGCCGATTCCGGCATGAAATTTATCCGTGATGCGCTGGGTAAAATAGAAATTGGGAATAACTGCCCCACCGCCGGCATCACCGCCATCACCTCCAGTTAGCGGCGCGCCGCCAACGACAGGCAAAGCCGGTGAAACCGTTGATCCTTTGTTATCAAATTTAGCTTGAGTTTTGATGTAATAGGCGGCAACTTCAAATTGAGTGCCGGACAGACGGGTTATCCCTGCCGGATTGAAAAAAACAGTAGATGCATCCTCTGCAATAGCAGATCCTCCGGCATAAGCATTGCCAAGCCCCTTTACGCCTTGTTCAAACAGAAGAAAACCACCGGCCATTAAATTGTTTGAACAAAAAGATAAAAGACTCAATGCTGCAACTGTGATTGAGAAAAACAGCCTGGACAGTGCCATATCATACGCTCCTTTCATCTTAAGCGCATTGATTGGGTTTTTTATAGGCTGATTCGAACACTTTCCAAGTGCCCCAAATGCGTGAGGACGCGAGTAACATTTACCACCCTTACCGTATTTTTGGTCCTGAGGCTTGACACATTCTTAATCCCAAGACGTCCTTGATGTTTGACCTGTTGAGTTGTAGTTTTTGAACTCTGGTTAAATTTTGTATTTAATTTTGGCAATAATTCATGTTAATTCGTGGCTAAGAAATATTCGTTATTAATTCATAGGCTATTAGGGGATTATTTTCAATCCGAATTCCATGGCGGCTGAATTGAAGCATTTTAAAAAAAAAATAAAGCACATCAAATCGCTGTTGCCGGAGGTGATGATCGCCGACCGCAGTTTTGCCATCCGGGAGCTCAAGCGCTTGCGCGGTAAAAAAGCCAAAGCGCTGCCGGCGGAGAAAATGCGCAACAGGCTCGAGCGCCTGGAGAGCCGCCTGCAAAAATCCCAACGCAAACGCAATCTGCGCATCAAAAATGCGCCGTCATTCAGCGATATCGATAGCCTGCCGATAACCACCAAAAAGACGGAAATCATAAAGGCCATCAAACAGCATCCGGTCATTATCGTATCCGGTGAAACCGGCTCCGGTAAAACCACCCAATTGCCCAAATACTGTTTGGCCGCCGGACGGGGTATCGCCGGCATCATCGGGCATACCCAGCCGCGCCGGATTGCCGCCATGACCGTAGCACGGCGGATTGCCGAGGAACTCGGCCAGGATCTGGGCGATGCGGTCGGCTACAAAATTCGCTTTAAGGATCGCACTTCGCCCAAGGCTTATTTAAAGATCATGACCGACGGCATCCTGCTGGCCGAAACGCAAACCGATCGCTATCTGAACGCCTACGATACGATTATTGTCGATGAGGCCCATGAGCGCAGCCTGAACATCGATTTTATCCTGGGCATTTTGCAGACGCTGCTCGCTCGGCGGGACGATCTTAAGCTCATCATTACGTCGGCCACCATTGACACAAAAAAATTTTCCAAGGCCTTCGGGGGTGCCCCGGTCATCGAAGTGTCGGGTCGCACGTATCCGGTGGACGTGCGCTATCAGGCAGCGGAATCCAAAAAGGCGGAAAAAAACGAGGTCACCCATGTTGATCTTGCCGCGCAGGCTGTCAGACAGCTTGCAGCTGAAAGCAGCCGCGGTGATATCCTGGTGTTTATGCCCACCGAGCAGGATATCCGGGAGACCTGTGAATTGCTTGAAGGCTCAAAGTTCAAAAAAACGCGCATATTGCCGCTGTATGCACGACTGACAGCCGCCGAGCAGGCCAGGGTTTTTGCACACTCGTCCCAACGCAAGATCATCGTGGCCACCAACGTGGCGGAAACCTCCATCACTATCCCGGGCATCAAATATGTGGTGGATTCCGGTCTGGCCCGCATCTCCAGTTATTCGCCGCGCTCACGCACCACCTCTTTGCCGGTGGTGCCGATTTCGCGCAGCAGCGCCGACCAGCGCAAAGGGCGTTGCGGCCGGGTCCAAAATGGCATCTGCATGCGTCTGTTTGCCGAAAAAGATTATATCGGCCGGCCCCTGTATACCCGGCCGGAGATCTTGCGGGCCAATCTGGCCGAAGTCATTTTGCGCATGATTGCCCTGCGGCTGGGCGACATCGCTGATTTTCCCTTTATCGACCGGCCGGATTCAAAGAGTATTAAAGATGGCTATGATTTGCTCTATGAGCTGGGGGCAATAACGGCACGGCGCACGGCGCAAGGTGCAAGGCGCAAGGCGCGACCTGACTGGGCAGAAATACAAACCGCCAACAGGCCTTCAGCTGGCGGTGTTAAGCTGACCGAGAAGGGGCACCTGATGGCCAGGATCCCGCTGGACCCCAGGCTTTCAAGGATGCTGCTCGAGGCCAAAGATCGGAGATGTATCGATCAAATCGCTGTCATCGCTGCAGCAATGAGCATCCAGGACCCGCGGGAACGCCCCCTTGAAAAAACCGCCGAGGCCGATCAAGCCCACGCGCAGTTTGATGATCCCTTATCTGATTTTACCACTTTGCTGAATATCTGGATTCATTATGACCATCTTTGGCAAACCCGCAAAAGCAATAATCAGCTAAAACGCTTTTGCCGGCAGAACTTTTTATCCTACAACCGCATGCGCGAATGGCGTGATATTCATCATCAGATTCGCGCCATTTTGGAAGAATTCGGCATCGCCAAGCGGCGCCGCAGCAAAAAAAGCTCTGCGCAAAATCTGAATTTGGACCGTGAGCAGCCTTTGTATCAATCGATCCACCAATCGATTCTCAGCGGTTTTCTTTCCAATATCGCCGAGAGAAAAGAAAAGAATTTTTTCCGGGCCGCTCAGAATTGTGAGGTAATGATTTTCCCAGGATCGGGGTTGTTTGACAACGCCGGCCGCTGGATCGTGGCCGCTGAAATGGTTGAAACCTCACGGCTGTTTGCCCGCACAGTGGCCAACATCGACAGTGATTGGCTGGAATCGCTCGCAGGGAATTTGTGCCGGCGCACCTACCTGAATCCCCGCTGGCAAAAAAGCCAGAATGCGGTTATGGCCGATGAACAGGTCAGTCTTTTTGGATTGATAGTTGCCCAGCGATCGGTGGCCTATGGCCCCATAAACCCGGATGAAGCGGCCGATATTTTCTTACAATCGGCGATTATAAACGGAGATCTGAAAAAACCGCTGTCTTTTATGACCCACAACCAGCGCCTGATTGATGATATCACGCGGCTCGAAGATCGATTGCGGCGGCGTGACCTGCTGATCAGCGAAGCGGCCCTTTTTGATTTTTACGCCGCTAAATTACCGTGTATCTATAGCGTGAAAATGCTGAAGAATCTGATAAAAAAGAAAGGCAGTGATCGATTTTTGCGTCTGGAAAAACAGGACCTAATGAATTATGATCCGGATGCTGCTGAACTGGGGCAGTTCCCACTAAGCACGAAAATTAAGGGGCAGCGGTTCAAATATGCCTATCACTTCAAGCCCGGCCAGCAAGATGACGGCCTGACGATCAAGGTACCGCTTTCCCTGGCAACTGCCATTCCAAAGGAAACCTTCGATTGGATGGTGCCGGGGCTAATTAAAGATAAAATTGAAACCCTCATCAAAGGCCTACCCAAAGCCTATCGCAAAAAGCTGGTTCCGGTAAATGAAACGGTAGAAATCATCAACCGGGAGATGCCCCGGGGGCTGCAATCATTATATTCAGCACTCGGAGAATTTATCCTGCAGCGTTTCGGAGTTGATATTCCGGCGGCCGCCTGGCCGATTGAAACCCTGCCGGATCATCTTAAAATGCGCATTTCCATAATGGGTCCTGACGGCCAGGTGCTGCATTCGGGCAGGGATACCGCTGTTCTTGCCCAATCTGCAAGAGAAGGCATCGCTGCCGATGCGTTTGAAACCTATCGTCGCAATTGGCAGCGAACAGGGATCACCCGTTGGGATTTTGGTGACTTGCCCGAGTTTATCAACAGCCCCCAAAATGCGCGATCCAGATGGGTCGCCTATCCGGCCCTGGAAGCCGGAGACGATCCTGTCAAATCGGTGTGCCTAACCTTGTTTTTACAGCAGGACAAAGCACAGAGGGTGCATAGTTACGGAGTTGCCGGCTTGTATAAAATTCATTTTGCAAAAGATTTGAAATTTGTGAAGAAAGGGCTCAAACTGCCGGGGGAGGTCAAGGCAGCGGCCGATTATTTCGGAGGTCCCGCGCAAATCGAGCAGCGTCTGATAGATCGGGTTATATCGGATTTATTCTGCAAAAATATCCGCACCGAAAATGCTTTCAACGCCCATGCCAAAACCATATCACCAATTCTTATTTCACACGGGCAGAAATTGCTTGATCCCTGTTTGGTAGTCTTAAAGGCCTATCATGCTGCGCGCAAAGAGTTTGAAAAGTTAAAACGGGGTCATCTGGCCAATGCGGCTGTCCAACGTTTTTGCCAGGAATTATTAGCAGCGCTCGAACGACTGGTGCCCGATTCATTTATCAATCTTTACGACGTCGAGCGGCTGGCGCACATCGAACGCTACATTAAAGCGATGCAGATCCGGGCCCAGCGGGCGTTGCTGGATTTTGAAAAAGACCGGGCCAAGGATAAAGAGGTTAAATCGATTGCCGATCGGCTGGAAAAATTGCTTAAAACCCTTTCACCCCTTGCAACAGCTGAAAAGAGAAAGGCTCTGGAAGAATTTTTCTGGATGATTGAAGAATTTAAGGTGTCCATCTTTGCCCAGGAGCTAAAAACAGCCATACCGGTCTCCAAAAAGCGCCTGGAAAAAAAGCTTTCTGAAATTAATCGGATGATCTAGACTGACACCCGACACCTGAAACCTTGTAGAAAAAAGCAATTAGATGAAATCCACGAATTTTTAATAATGGGAAAGCGTCGAAATAAACCTCTGGTGAGCGTCATTATACCGACTTACAACCGGGACTGGATCGTTGCGGAGGCAATTGATTCGGTACTCGCTCAAGACTTCAGTGATTATGAGCTGTTGGTGGTTGACGACGGTTCGGAAGATCGTACAGCCGAAATTCTGGCGGCATACGGGGATAACATTACGGTGTTGCACCAATCGAATAAAGGCGTCAGTGCGGCCAGAAATTGCGGCATTGCCGCGGCAGCCGGTCGGCTGATTGCATTCTTAGATTCAGATGATCTCTGGCTGCCGCAAAAATTATCCACCCAGGTGAAATTTTTTTCTGACCATCCGGATGCCGTCATCAACCAGACCGAGGAGCGCTGGATCCGAAACGGTGTGCGGGTCAATCCCAAAAAGCGACACCTAAAATTTTCAGGGATGATATTCGAGCGTTCCCTGGCCTTGTGTCTGGTCAGTCCTTCGGCGGTCATGATTAAAAAAATTCTTTTCGATACCGTCGGTGTTTTTGATGAAGACTTGCCGGCTTGCGAAGACTATGATTTGTGGCTGCGAATCAGCTGCCGATACCCGGTCCATCTGATTGAAACAGCCTTGATTATTAAACGGGGAGGGCATGAAGATCAGCTTTCCAGAGCTGCGGGGCTGGATAAATATCGGATCCGCTCTTTAGTCAAATTGCTTGAAAGCGACCTGCTGGCGCCCCAACAGCAGCGGGTCGTCATTGATACCTTATATGAAAAATGTACCGTATACGCCGGTGGGTGTCGCAAACGGGGAAGAGAAGAAGAAGCCGAAACCTATTATCAACTGGCGGATCGATATAGGCAGCAGAAGACAGATGACAGTTGATAGAAAAAAGGCAGGCAGCATTTCCTGATTTGGCTGCTGTTGTTTCCTTCCAGGAGGGTTGGCAATGTATCAGAAAAATGCCTTGGAACGAAAAACAATGGCTCGTAACTATAAAAAATTTATGATTATTTCGATTGAGATGTTGTAAAACGCGCAACTTTCATGTTGGCACATCGTGTCGTTTCATTAACCCATTGAATATCAATTTGTTACAAACTTCTTGCATTCATAATTTGGATTTGTTAGGTCTTCGACGTGACATCCCCATTGAAATCATTTTCAAGCCGCTTATGTTATGAGCTAGCTAAGCATAAAGCGCGTACTCGCATGTCGTCGAGCAAGTTTTCATCATCAACCTTAACGGTTAACCATAAGGAGGTTCAAATGAAAAAAGTGCTTATTTTGAGTTTAGCCGTCATCTTTGGTTTTGCCCTTGTTATGGGCTGTGCACCCGAAGAAAAGGCCAAAACTGAAGAAAAAGCCGCTGCCGAGGCGCCGGCAAAGACAACTTTTGTCACTATCGGGACCGGCGGAATCACCGGTGTTTACTATCCCACCGGCGGTGCTATTGCCAAAATCGTCAATAAAAAGAAAGACGAATATGGCATCCGTGCAACAGTGGAATCCACCGGCGGTTCGGTGTTTAATGTCAATGCCGTTATGGCCGGCGACCTGGAATTCGGTGTCGTCCAGTCTGACAGGCAGTTTCAGGCCATCAATGGTCTGGCCGAATGGAAAGATAAAGGCAAGCAGGATGATCTGCGGGCGATATTCAGTATCCATCCGGAGTCCATTACCCTTGTGGCTGCAGTTGATGCCGGCATTGAGTCGATTGAGGATCTGAGGGGCAAACGCGTCAACATCGGCAACCCCGGCTCAGGCCAACGCCAGAATTCCATTGACGCCCTGACTGCAGCGGGGATCGATTACAATACCGATATCACCGCAGAAAGCGTCAAGGCCGCCGAAGCGCCCGGTCTGCTGCAGGACGGTCGTATCGATGCCTTCTTTTACACCGTCGGGCATCCCAGTGGCGCCATCAAAGAGGCTACCGCCGGCGCCCGCAAGGTTCGTTTTGTGCCGGTCACCGGTGCGGGGATCGACAAGCTAATTGCCGACAATCCTTATTATGCCAAGGCCAAAATTCCAGTCGGTGTTTATCCCGGAGCCCAGAACGATGCTGACGTCGAAACCTTTGGCGTCAAAGCCACTTTCGTTACTTCTGCTAAAGTGCCGGAAAAAGTGGTATATGCCATTACCAAAGAGGTTTTTGACAACTTTGATTCTTTTAAAAAGCTTCATCCGGCCTATGCTATTTTAAGCAAGCAAAACATGATGGAAGGCCTTTCCGCACCGCTGCATGCGGGTGCTGAAAAATATTACAAAGAAGCCGGATTAAAGTAAGCGATATCCATAATACATCGTGTAACCTGCCTGCGGAGACGGCGGTGGCCAGCCGCCGTCTCCCTATTGATCAACTTTAAACGTATATCAGCAATATGGTTCTATCGCGCTGATCGGGCGCGTCCTGTCTCTGCAGCCTTTGTGCTGAGCTCTATCCAGTAATAATCGTCTTTAGAATCTGCGTTCCCGCGTGCCCGTCAAACTGAGATTTTGATCCGGATAGCGGGTTTTTGCCGTCAAACTTTCCTGATAGATTGGGTGATTATTATGAGTAACCACGAAATCCAAGAAAAGGACGAGGGCATTGAAATCGCACGGCGAATGGCCGAAGAAGAAGAAGGCATCGGAAGAAGACCCAAAGGCCCCCAGAAGTATGTAATCCCCACCGTTGCGGTTTGCTGGAGCTTATTTCAACTGTCCATTGCCAGCTGGCTGATCATGGATTCTACCTTCATCCGGGCCATTCATCTGGGTTTTGCCCTGTTAATTGTCTATCTGAATTATCCCCTTTTTAAGAAAACCCACTTTGGTCTGAAGTATTTCTCTGCTAAAAATCGAATTCCCATTTTAGATTATGCTATCGGTATCATTGCCGCCTTTGCGGCCATTTACATTGTCATCGATTACGCAGGGCTGGTCACGCGTTACGGTTCCCCGATTACACGCGACATCGTCATCGGTATTACCCTGATGGTGCTTTTGCTGGAAGCCACGCGTCGTGTCATTGGACCGGCTCTTCCGGTCATTGCCACTATCTTTATCGTTTATTCCTTCTTAGGGCCTTATATGCCCGATTTAATCGCTTTTAAGGGCACATCGCTCAACCGTCTGATGGGCCAGATGACCATGTCCACCGAGGGGATCTACGGTATTCCGCTGGATGTTTCAGCCACCATTGTGTTTCTGTTTGTTCTTTTCGGCGCCATGCTCGATAAGGCCGGTGCGGGTCAATATTTTATCAAGCTGGCGCTGGCGCTGCTGGGCGGATTTAAAGGCGGACCGGCCAAAGCTGCCATCATGGGCAGCGGGTTGACCGGTCTGGTGTCGGGTTCCAGTATCGCCAACATTGTCACCACCGGAACGTTTACGATCCCCTTGATGAAAAAAGTCGGTTACCCGGGCACCAAAGCGGCTGCCGTTGAGGTGGCGGCCAGCACCGACGGCCAGTTGGCGCCACCGATTATGGGTGCGGCGGCCTTTATCATCGCCGAATATGTGAATGTCCCTTACATCGATGTGATTAAAGCCGCTGCGATTCCAGCTTTTGCATCATATGCGGCCCTGTTTTTTATTACCCACATTGAGGCCTCCAAACTGGGGCTCAGGGGCATGTCGCGGGCCGAGCTGCCGCCTTTTTTGAAGACCCTGCTCAGCGGCGCACACTACCTGATACCGCTGTGTTTTTTACTTTATGAGTTGATTGTCGTGCGCCACTCACCGGAGCTGGCAGCATTCAACGCCATCTGGGTGATGGCCATCGTGATGTTCCTGCAAAATCCGGTAAAAGCGTACCTGAAAAAAGAGCCTCTGGGGCCGGCGTTTAAAAAGAGTGTCGAAGACATTTTTTCAGCACTGGCTTCCGGCGCGCGCAACATGGTTTCGGTGGCCCTGGCAACGGCTGCTGCCGGGATCATCGTGGGGGTGGTAGCCCTGGGTTTGGGGCAACTGATCACCCAGATCATCGACACCCTTTCGGGCGGCAATATCTTTCTGATGCTGGTGATTACCGCTGTGGCCAGTCTGGTTATCGGGATGGGTCTGCCCACTACTGCCACTTATATTGTCATGGCATCGCTGACCGCCCCGGCCATCGTGACCATCGGCGGTATGCAGGGATTCATCGTACCCTTGATGGCTGCGCATCTGTTCTGCTTTTATTTTGGTATCCTGGCCGATGACACACCACCGGTGGGGCTGGCAGCCTATGCTGCGGCGGCCATTGCCAAGTCACCACCAATACCAACCGGCTTGCAGGGATTTATGTATGATATTCGCACTGCGATTTTGCCGTTCATGTTCATTTTCAACTCGGATTTGATCCTGCACAATATCTATAGCTGGCCTCAAGGGCTGCTTATTTTTGTGATGGCTTGCGTCGGTAACTTCGCTTTTGCATCCGCAACCCAGGGATGGTTTGTAGCCAAAAACAGAATATATGAGATCCCGCTGTTTTTATTCGTTACCTTAAATTTGATGCGCCCGGATTTAATTGCGCGCTTGATCGGACTGCCGCATGAGCAGCGCTATTGGACGTATCTGATCGGTTTGGCGGTTTACGGCGTGCTATATCTGATGCAGCGGCCGCGCACACCTAAAATAGCTGCCGAACCGGCAGCCGCATGAAAGGAAATAGTTATGGGTGCTGCAAAAAAAATTATGGCAGCAGTTGGCATGAATCGGTATACTGAAGGTCTGCTGACATATGCAACCGATATGGCCGACAGCATGCGTGCCGAGCTGATCTGTGCCAATATCATCAATGCGCGTGATGTCGAGGCCGTGGGGACTATTGCGGATATGGGGTATGAGGTCGACGGCGATAATTACGTTGACAGCATTAAGGGAGAGCGTCAGCAGGAATTTGCTGCTATTTTAAAAAAGATCGGTCATTCAACCAATAAGATTCGCCTGATTCTCAAAATCGGCAATCCGAGCGAGGAGTTGCTCAGAATAGCAGTTAAGGAAAATATCGATTTATTGATCATGGGTATTAAAAGCCGCAGCGACATTGAATATGCCCTGATTGGATCTGTAGCCGAAAAAGTTTTTCGCCGCTCCCCGGTTCCGATCCTTTCCTATCGGGACAATGAAATGGCCGAACGCCTGAAAAAACATATCCGTTTATCCTAACTGGGGCCTGCCACCCTGAAAGGAGGGCATGATGTTCAGGTACCTTTGTGTGACGCTCGCTATCCTGGTCACCGGGATCTTGATCGGTTGGGCCCCGGTGATGGCTGGTGATCGTTTTGTTGATAATGGTGATGGAACCGTTACCGACCGCAAAATGAACCTGATGTGGTCAAAAACAGACAATCAGGGCGACATCAACTGGATCCAGGCCGATAAATGGGTGCGCTTTACCTTCCCCGATACGATTCCAAAAAGATACGACAACTGGCGATTGCCGACACTGGCGGAATTGCAGAGTCTTCTGGTAGACGATATGAACTCTAAAGGGCATGAGACCGATTGCGGCCAATGGGTACAGATGGTGCCCGAGATACAATTAAGCTGCGGCTGGGTCTGGACCTCTGAAACCGATCCGATTGCACCCACCGCTCGGATTTTTAATTTTGACAACGTCTATCACTACACGGTTCGCAAAGCGCACAAGCGGGGCTACCGCGCGCTGCCGGTCAGGAGTTTGAAATAGCAGAAGTCAGATATCAGAAGACAGAGGACCCGTCTTCGCTTTTTCAAGCTACGCCGCGGCAAACAGAGTTCTGATGTAGGGGCGGGGTTTATCCCCGCCCACTCAACTTTAATTTATTAACGTTTAAAAAAGGGGCACAGAGTGATCATCCTTTTACTCTGTGCCCGTGTTTTATGAATAGTAAGTTTCCAGATCAAAAATGAGGGATTTTTTTGTTGGGCAAGGCCGCACAACTCGCCGTCGCTAACCTCCGTCGCTAAAGCTCTGGAAGTCAGGAAGCTATGGCGCGGCAAGTAGAGGTCAGACGACAAATGACAGACGGAAAATTTGAGGATCAGGCAAATTATCTGTCCTCTGCCCTCTGTCTCCTGACACCTGAAACCTGTCCTTAACTAGTTCCCGAAACCGAATAAACGCAAGCAGCCAGAAACAAGCAGCCAGAAGCCATTTATCATTTCTGGGTGACACGCAGAACTTCCTCAACCGTGGTCAACCCTTTCAACACCTTCGCCATACCATCCTGACGCAAAGTCCTCATTTTTTGCCGCACGGCCTCACTTTTGATGCGATTTGAATCAAAGGTTTTTAGAATAAGGCTCTTTAAGCGCTCGGTTAGTACCATGATTTCAAATATGCCCAGTCTTCCCCGGTAGCCAGTACTGAAACAATTTTCGCACCCGGCGGCTTTATAGACCGTATGCTCACTGAAAAGCTCCGGCGAAAAACCGATGCTCTTTAAATAAATCGGGTTGGGCTCGTAGGACTGGCGACAGTCTTTACAAAGCACCCGCACCAGGCGCTGGGCCACCACCGCCAATATGGACGATGAGATTAAAAAGGGCTCAACTCCCATGTCCACCAGGCGAGTAATGGCACTGGCGGAGTCGTTGGTATGCAGGGTTGAAAATACCAGATGGCCGGTCAGGGCGGATTGGACTGCGATCTCGGCGGTTTCTTTATCCCGGACCTCCCCGACCAGGATGACATCCGGGTCCTGTCGCACAATCGATCTGAGACCCCGGGCAAACGTCAGCTCGATTTTGGGATTAACCTGTATCTGACTGATGCCTTTGATCTGATACTCAATGGGATCTTCGATGGTGATGATATTGATGTTGGGCTCGTTAATAGACGATAAAATCGCATACAGGGTTGTGGTTTTACCGCTGCCGGTGGGGCCGGTGTTGAGAATGATGCCATTGGGGGATGTCACCAGCTTTTTGAGCAATTTCAGCCGGCCGGGCTCAAGGCCCAGGTCTTCCAACTCGAGCAGGGAACCGGATTTGTTTAGCAGGCGCAAAACCAGGCGTTCGCCAAAAGCAGTCGGGATGGTGGACACCCTGACGTCAATGTCCTGGTCGCCGATTTTGACTTCAAAGCGCCCGTCTTGAGGCAGTCGTTTTTCGGCAATATTCATTTTGGCCATGACCTTAACTCGCGAGATTAAGGCCGGTTGAATCCATTTGGGTGGCGTCAGCAAATCATACAGGATACCATCGACCCGATAGCGAACCGTAAAACTGTTCTGGTAAGGCTCAAAGTGAATATCGCTGGCCCTTGCCTTGATGGACTGGGAAATAATGTGATTGACCAGTTTAATGATCGGTGCATCACTGGTGTCATCAAGCAAATCAGCCGTTTCCTCAATTTCGCTGATAATATTGGTGCCGTTTTCCTCCATATCCTGCACCAATTGTTCAGCAGAGTCACGGCGTAAGTCATACTGTAGGTTGATGGCTGAAACGATTGCATCGCGGGTCGATAAAACCACACGATAATCAGATATGCCGATGGTTTTAACAAGGTCATCCAACGGTTGAAAATTGAGCGGGTCGTTGATGGCAATAACGCAGCCCGGCTGAAATTGCGTATCCTCTTTTTGGGTTTCGTCCTGAAGCTTAAGACCGCAATCTTTAGCAGAGATGGCTTCGGTGTATTCCAGAGGGACCAGGTGGTATTTTTTTAAAAATTGGATCGAGACCTTGTCGGTAAAATCCGAATCGGTGCTCTCAAACGGCAATCGCGACCAAAATGGCATCCCGTATTGGATGCTCAACGCTTCCAGTAGCTGATCCTCTGATAAATTTTTTTGATCGATGAGAATCTGGCCCAGATGTTCTCCGGATTCGGTCCGCAGACGCTGAGCTTCATCCAGGTTTTCTTCATCGAGCCCGAATTTGTTTTTGAGTATGTCGGTTAATCGTGAAATCATAATAATAGTGAACGACTTGGCATATAAGATCAGCTTTCGTTTTCTTTATAACTTTCAGGTATTGTCATCAAGGAGTATTGGCGTGTTGTATAAAGATAGAGCTTGCAATCAGTACTCCATTGCGCCAATTTTCGAATACGTTGACACTCTATTCGATGACCTTGGGTGACGACTCTTTTGGTTCATACAGTTTTATGCCGCCTTCTTTGACAGAGCCCATCTCTCCCTCTTTATGTTGCAAAATTTCCTGGGCCTCCAGCGGGCTTTTAATGACCCGCGGTGTCAGGAAAATATAAAGATTGGTTTTTTCGCTGGTTTCGGTTCGTTTGCGGAACATCCACCCGAGCACGGGAATGTCGCCCAGCACCGGGACTTTTGTGTCATTGCGGGTGCTGGAATTATCGATCAGACCGCCGATGACCACCGTCTGGCTGTCTTTGACGATAACGGTGGTATCGACCGTTCGCTTCTGGGTGACCGGCAGGGTCGACGAGGTGGCCAGAGTGGAGGTCAGATCGATGTTGGTTACCTCCAGTGAAATCTTCATGCGCACCAGACGGCCTTCGGTCACGCTGGGTGTGATTTTTAAAATTTTGCCCACATCCCGATATTCAAAAGATTCAAATGTTCCGCCCGAGGGATCGGTGGTCGAACGCGTCTGATACGGTCGGTTTTCACCCACCGTAATGCGGGCCTCTTCATTGTCGGTGGTCAAAATCTGGGGTGTGGATAAAATGCGAAATTCATCGTCGGTTTTAACGGCTTTTATGATAGCCGAAATATTGGAGACCGTAATGCCGGCAATTTCGGTGGTGCCGCTGATCAAGCCGACCGCTAAGCCGGTGCTTCCTGAAAAAGGATTGACCAGGTTTCCGGTGTCATCGGTACTGGGCTGGATTTGGTCACTAAAGGTGGCACCCACGTTTGCATCCCGAACCTCGCCGAACGTCTGCCAGTCAATTCCGATATTCAGACTGGTGTCCAGGTCCACTTCCATGATCAGCGATTCAATGAAAACCATCGAGCGCGGAATATCCAGTTTTTTGATCACCTCTTCTAACACCAAAAAATCTTCCTGATCTGCCATGATGATGAGGCTATTGGTGGCCTTGTCGGCGGAAATTCTGACTTTGCCGGCAACCACCGGGGCGGCCGCTTTGCCTTTGGCAGCTCCTGCTTGCTGGGTGGGTACCTCCTGCAGCACCTTGGCCAGATCCTCCGCGTTGGCGTTTTCACAGTAATAAACGTGGATCTTGCCTTTGCCGCGGGGGGTTTCCTTGTCAATCATGGCAATTAGCTGTTTGATGCGCATCGTGTCCACTTCGTTGGCCAGCAGGACAATGACATTGGTGCGCTCATCAGCGACCATGGTAACCACCACATCCTTCGTGCCTTTTGTGCGTTTACGGGTCGGTTTGAAGACCGTGCTGAGCAGGCCGACCATCTTGGAGGCATCCGCGTATTCGACGGGGATCACCGAAATTTGCTGACCAATGCCGGGCACATCGATTTTTTTAAGAATTTTGAGCAGGCGTTGGATATTGGAAAGCACGTCGGTGATGATCATCATCTGGGTGGGTTGATAGGCCAAAATGACGCTGCTTTTTGATACCATGGGCGTAAATAAGCGTTTGATTTCAACCGGATCGGCATATTTTAGCGGTATCAATTGGGTAACGACCCGATCCGCGGGATCGGTTGCCTCTTCACGCAGGCGGGTTTCAATGCTTTTTGAACGGGCATCCGGTGAGGGGATAATTTTAATGACCTCGCCGGATTTGACGGTGGTATAGCCATGAACCTCCAGGACCGATAAAAATACCTGGTAAGCTTCTTTAATCGATATCTTTGAGGGCGATATGATCGTCACTTTGCCTTTGACACGCTGATCAACCACAAAATTGGTCCCTGTCAGCTCGCTCATGAACTTTATAAAAACATTGATATCTACATTGTTGAAATCAATGGAGACAAACTGCTCTGACGCTTCCGCTTGCTCTGATACCGGTCTGGCTTCCTGAGCGCTGCTGGTTGCGATCCATAAAGGGGGCACAATTGTGATGATCGCCAATGCTGCGATCGTGCGGATCAAACAGGGTTTCACAATCTTCATTTTTTTACCGTTTAGTTTATTCGATTTTATAGTTCAGTGTCCGTTTGCGGCCGCGCCGTTTTATTTCCAGCTGCACTTCCGACGCCGATGACAGGTCACCAAAAACTTTCATGGCATCTTCAACCGATTCAACGGGAGCCCCATTGACGCCGGTAATGATGTCGCCGTTGCGCAGACGCATTTTTCTGAAAACCGTATTGGGTTTTATCCCGGTGATCGATATCCCCGCCGGCTGGCCTTCTTCGATGTGGGGCCGGATACGGGCCTGCTCCATGAGCTGGTCCAGATTTTCCAGGGCGCTTTCAATCTGGTCGCTTTTCAACGTCAGTTGACGCGGATAAGATGAAACGGGCATTTTAGGCGGCGAGGATCCTTGCCTGGCTACTCGCGGGCTGGGGCCGCCGCCTCTTCGGGAGGCGGTGCCGGGTTCTTCCATTCCCAAAATTTCATCACGCCCATTTACACTCAAAACCACTTTTTGACGCAAGATCATCTTGACGGTAGCATTCTGGATGCTATCGCCAACACGATACAGGCTCTGTTCCCTGGTCTTGGCATCTTCAATAACAGCATACTCTTTGCCGGCTACGGTACCCCATAGTTTCAGCTTCAGATCGGTTTCTTTCAGGTCATCGACATTAATGGCCTTAACCGGGGCAGCGGATTCCGGACTGGTGTTAAACAGGTTTCGTTGCGCAATGGCGCCATATGCCGACATGGATTTGGTTTCCACTTTGGGCTTAGCGACGGGTTTTTTAACCGAACGCGGCAGCGGTTTTTCAACCGGATCCCCGAGCCAGGCCGTACCGATCGTGTAAAAGGCGCTGATACCAAAATACAGGCCTGCGGTAATCAGCAGCACATTGATCATTAAAAAGATTTTTTTGGTCGTCAGTATCATCGGCTCAATAAAAAGAATATGTGGGCGAATCCATGGGCCCTTTGATCTTAAAGGGAACGCCCTGAGTCTGCAACGTTTTGTCGGCCAGCAATTGCGGGATCTGCTTGCCCATCTGGGCCAGCAAGGCCTCATGCGGCCTGACAGTGCCGGATAAATCCAAAATTTTGCCTGACGAATGCGGGCTGAACTTTATCGAACCCGCCAGCGCACCATCAAGCTGATCGCCGTGCAGCTCACAGTGTTCAATCGTCAGTGAGCGGCCGTTGAACGACAGCTCGGCATCAATGCTGTCAAAAGTCAATACGCGCTGTGCCAATAGCGGCGGTGCCATTTCAATTTTTCCATCCGTCAGGGTCAGGTCTCCGACCAGCGCCTGATCGGGCACTTTGGCCGTAAATGTCAGCGTACCGTCCAGGTTGCCATAGATTTTGTGGCGCGTTAAATCGCTCAATGCCTCCAGCTGGTTGACCTGTATTCCGGCCAGGTCAGCATCGATGATAATCTCACGATTATCCGTTTGGTTGATGATGTCCACATTGCCTTTGAAATTGCCGCCGTAGCCCTTGCCCTTGAACCCGATACGGGTGGTTTCCAAAAATAAGGATAGGAGGTCTGGCGAAATTTTCAATTTATCGACATCGGCAATGGCCCTTCCCGAATGATACACACTAACGTCATAAAGCGTTAAGCCCGGCGGAAATCCCAGCTTGAGGCGGCCAATTTCCAGGGTCACCTTGGGATGGGTTTGACGGATATAATCCGCCAGGTATTCTTTTGCCAAATCGGACGGAAAAAGCACATATAAGAATAACAGGGCAGCGCACAAAATATATGCAGCCCAGGCAAATCGCGTTTTATAAAATTTCATCCAATAAGTGTTATGTGTTAATTGTTTAGTTCGCTCATAGATTATAGAAAAAATAATTTAATCCCTTCTAACAACTAACCAATAACAAATAACGAATAACTAATAATTTCTGATGGCATTTTATGACCATTAGAAATTATTTTAGGTTTCAATGGTCTCAACCTGCATAATGACGTTTATGAGGCCCTGTTTTTTATCTTTTTTCGAAATCGACAGTTTTTTGACCATGACCATATTTTCTGATGTTTCAACACCATACAGATAAGCAGTCAGTTGCTCGAGGGTGATGGCATCCAATTTCATCTCCACCCGTGAAATTTTGAAGTTACTGTTTTTCTGAACGGTTTTAGATGGTTTCATCGAGCTGATGCGGTCCTTTATGCCCACCTGACCCGCCTGCTGGACCAGAAACGAATTCAGCGTGAACCCTTTTGGTCTTTTGCTGGCGCGCATGTGGGACTTTTGCATTTTGCCCCGCAGGGTTTCATACTCAGCCTGCATATCGCGCATTTGGGCGAGCTCAGCTTTTTTGGTTCGCAGGGCTCGCTCCAGCTGAGATTTGCTGGCAAAAAAGGGCCGGATAACAAACTGCACGATAATCAGCAGACCCAAAAGGCAGCCCACACCATAGACAATGTATTTTTCGCGGCGATTGAGCTTTTTCAGGTTCAGGTATTTTTTAATAAATTCCATGCGAAAATCTGCTTGCGTGATGTTATAGCTCCACTTTTAACATAAACTGCACTTCTTTGCCTGAGCGATCTATATTGGCCGAGCTGATACTGACCTTTTCAAATTGCTGAATTTCTTCCAGGCTGCTTTTTATGGTGTCCACCGAGTCATAAGCGTCAGTGGTGCCCGAGATTAACACATTGTCGGGCTGAATGACCATCCGGTTCAGATTGACCGTTATACTTTCGGGGATCTTTTCACTGATGTTGTTGATGATGTCGATACTGCGGACATGCGGTCCGCTTTCACCCTGCAGGGCCGTATTACCTTTGGCCTCGCGCATCTTGGCCTGCATTTCCTGAAAAGGGTAGCGGACCGTTTTCACATCTGGAAATGTCTCTTTAAAAATCTGGGTCATCTGGCCTGTGATGGCGTCAATGCTATTGTTTAACGTATAGGTTTTCATGATCAGGCTAAAAAACATCAATACCAGAACGGCTGCCGCCAATATGCCGGTTTTGATCAGGGCGCTCTTTTGCTTGGCCAAGAATTTTTGGGCGGCAAATTGGCCCTTATGGAAATTCAAACCGCCATAGCCCTCAACTTCCATCAATGCCAGCGCCAGGGCGTTATCCATATGACCCGCCACCCAAGGGCTTTCGGTTTTCGTTTTTACCGGAATGTCCATCCTTTCTGAGATAGACGCGACCTTCACCGGTATTTTCAATATTTCTGAAATGGTGGCCGCCAGGTCGGTTTTGACATCACCGGTGCCACTTATAACTGCTTCGATGGGCTCAAGGTCCATCCCGGATGATTCCTGGAAAGCCGCTATTGTCTGCTGGGTCTGGATGCACAGCATTGACGTTTTTGACGGGCCTTTAGCCGGTATCGGAAACGATCGTATCAGTTGCAGACGGCCACCCGCCAGAACAAACAGCGTGGCATGGGCGTCATCAAGTTCAATATAAATGAGATCTTCCCCCGGATCGGCCTGGTGAGCCAGACACAAAGCGATGGGTAAGCCGCTGAGCGTTAGTTTTTCCGGATCGATGTTCACCGATGCCAGGGCTTCAATGTAAGGCGTCAACTGGTCTTTTTCTATTGCCGCCGCAATCAGTTCGGTTTGATCACCCGACTGGGCGCCGTTTAACAGATGAAAATCGATGGCCAGCTCATCGACCGCAAAAGGGAGACTGGGCTCAAGCTCAAACGGCAGAACCATTCGGATCTTTTTTACATTATGAAAAGGAACCTGCATGTTGCGGAAAATAAACCGGTGAGCTGGGACGGAAACGACATAATCACTGCCGCTTAAGTCCATTCTTTCATTCAACGTTTCCAGGGCGGCCGACAGACTTCTTTCGGGGTCATCCGGGCCTGAAAATGGCAAATGAATGAAATCATCCACATGGTGCTCGCGCAAGCTGCTGTTTAAAAGCACAGCGCTGAGTGACTGATTTCGAATATCGATGCCGAGAACTTTTCTGCTCATCGTTCCTCTAATGTTTACCGACTGGTGCTGATATCATAGTTTATCAATTTATTGGCCTAAACTCAATGTCTGGGGCCGTGAATTACATTTTTCTAAAATTTGAAAAATATAGGACTTTATTCGAAATATTTTTACGGTATGCCTATTGCGTGTCCCAGCTAAGGATCTGACAGGTCCATTTGCCGCTATTTTCATTTTTCTGCCGTTCAACCACAGCCGTAGCGATCAATTTGGAATCGTTGACTTTTGCCTCTGATACGATCCGAAATATATCACTTGCGGTGGTCAGCAGCTTTGAATCCAGGTTCAGCCCGCTCAGCGCGGCAATATTCTGATACCAGGCTGGGTTGGAAAAATCCGGGGCACTTTTATCGGTGGCCATTTCTTCGCGCAACGTATAGAAAGCTGCGGCCAGTTCAGGGTTTTCGGACGGCATTAAGGCCACCAGCACCGGAAGGTCAGCCGTATTGATATTGATCTTTCCGGAAAAGGTAAATCCGGTACCGGCCCCTGGTTTCATGCCAAAAACCGTTAAGGCATCTATCATGCCGGGTTTTTCGGCATTGCCGTAAAACATTTCCGGTGTAACGCCTTTAACCAGTAAAAGATCATAAATATCAGCTATGGGTGCGTTGCGACTGTTATAAGATGGGCTCAAATCCTGATAATAGGCTGATTCAGCACCGCTGAGCCCGGTAATCGCATCATCGTCTCCTGAATCCAGCCAGTCCTTGAGTGAATTGATAATCGCCGGCGGCTGGCTGTCTTCCGGTGTTTCTTCTGTTTCATCTTTTAAAAAATTTAAATAGCGTTCGAGCATTTGGCGCTGGCCGTCATCAAAATTGCGAC
Organism: Desulfobacterales bacterium; assembly: GCA_030066985.1. NCBI lineage: Bacteria > Pseudomonadati > Thermodesulfobacteriota > Desulfobacteria > Desulfobacterales > Desulfobacterales bacterium. The sequence continues at coordinate 66,709 of JASJAN010000025.1, read as the reverse complement.
TATCGGGAGATGTGACCAGCGCGTTGATTTGAATGCGTCCCATTTCATCGCTGATGGTAACCGTCAGCTCACCTTCATCAAATGGTATGTCATCGAGCAGCTCTTTTATTTTATCCGGATTGGCCCAATCTTCCCGCAATGAATCCATATTCGATTCGGCGCGATCCTTGGCCAACAGTGCCATGGCCGCATGGATACCCGAAGACGCCATCTGTGAAAGGGTCAGTCGATCCCTTGCGACGACAGATGACAGTACCATGAAACGCGACCGGCGATTGTATTCCAGCGCCGCCGCAATCAGAATGGTTGTCACGGATATGACCAGCAAAAGGGCAATGCCCCGGTTGTTGTTGATCGTTTTGGTTAGGTTCAGCATGTGTTATTCCGCCCGCTGACGCACCAACGGCAAGGATACCATGGTCTCAAAAGTGTGCGTTTCGGCCTTGTGGGCCAATTCAAGTTTGATTGCTATGGCCGTCGGTGTCGCATAACCAAATTCATCGGCGTCCGAATCCCAGGTATCAAACTCAATTTCATCTTTGTCGAAAAACTTAAACGACAAGGATTTGACGTACTTGCACAGTATCGGATCGCTTCCTTTTTTTTCAAATTCGGGAAACGGATAGGGATTATCCGCACGTTTTAGCTCCAGATGATCGTCCTTATTGGCCTGAACGTAATAAACGATCTCAACAATTCCATCTCTGGAACTTTTTTCAAAGGGCAGGTGGGCTCGACTGGTGAACCTTAAATTTTGTGCAAATCCCGTGCCACCGGTCTCTTCGGCGGCCGCCACCAGTCGGTATGGATCCGGTGGTTGATCAAATTCCGGCGGTTTGTATAAAGGCCGCTGGCTGATGTGTATCGATGTCAGGTCCAGCACCAAACGTTTCATGCAGGTATGGGCCATTTCATAAATTTTAGAGCTGTCGTCGAGCGCATCCGTGGTTGAAAAAACAGCATTAAACGAAGCCAGGGCAGTGGTCACAACAAGGGCCAGTATGGCGATGGAGATCAAAATTTCCATCAGGGTAAAGCCGGCAGCGCGGTGCTGTCTGCCGGTTGCCGGCTTTGACTTGGCCGGTCTTATCGCAGGCCGGCTTCTGGCATATATTGGATGCCCGGGTGATCCGCGATTCTGTCTTCTGTCCTCTGACATCTGCCCTCTGTAAAGCGTAATTTGTCTAATCCCTTTGAAACCGATAAGTTGTTAAATCAAAGGAGAATTGATTGTTGGCGTAAGACACCTTAATGTCGATGCGTTTTAAATCATTGGCGACTTCTGCGAGTAATTCAGAAGCCACATCAGTGGTGGTCACCTGCCAGCTGTAGCCGGGATAATTTTCACCGAAATCGCCTGAATCAGATGAGAAAATGCCTGCCGAAGATGTGGTCACTTCGGCCATTTTCTTTTGTGCCAGCAACGGCGCTTGGGTATAAAAGCGGGCCGCGGTGTTCATCGTTAAGGTCTGGGAATGCATACGATAGACGCTCACCAGCACGATGGACAGGACGGCCATGGCCACCAAGACCTCGAACAGCGTGAAACCGCATGCCCGGCGTTGAATGCCGCAAGATTTTTTGAACGGGTGCCTTTTATAGGTCGCCATTAATGTGCACTTTTTTATACAGGGTTTAAATTTATATTATACAAAATTTGACACCAACATCCAACCTTTTTTTTAAAAAAAGGGAACATTTTTTGCCATTCTTAAACAGTTTGAATTTGAATCATACAGATGAAAGGCGTCGACCTGTCCGCCCTTAGCGGACGGATGATAAATTTAAATGACGTGATAGCCCGTTCGCGGGTATTGCCGCGCCGCTTTCCTTAAATATGAAGGGGGATATGAAGGTACTGGTTAATAGGTGACTCGTGCAAAATTCAGGTAATATATGTCGTCTAATTGTCAAAACCGGCGTAAGTCTCATAGCGCGTCACCTCTGAAAGAAAAGGCTCGATAAGATACGTCACGAAATTATCGCCGTCTTGCACGTGAATCAGGGCCTTATCCGAGGTGCCGTTTTTGTAAAAGCTAATATCAGTCCGACCGGAGCTGACTTTTCCGCGTATGGGAAATTCGATATCTGCAATTTTAAGGCCGTCCGGAAGCGGCTGGGTATGAATGGCGGCCTCTTCTTGATCCGTGGCCGGCATTGATTCATCGGTTTCCCAGTAATGGTCGGTATCCAGATCGAAATGCAGCGTATATTGCATCTGGTTTCGGACCGCCGCTTCCTTTGATGCCTGGATTTTACCGATGATCCATCGGGAACTGGCCTTGCTTTCGTCCAAAAAGAAGGTTTTATGCAGGCGGGGGACGCTAAACACGAGCATGATGCCCAGCAGCGCCATGACCACAATCAGTTCCATTAATGTAAACCCACTCAACTGTCCGTTGCAGGTCGTCCGTGGTCCGTTGCGTTGATTCAATTCCTTTCTCAAAGCTATTGAGCGCATTTCGCTTATATTAAATTTAATGTTTTCGTTTTTTAAATTAGAAATCTTTTGATGTAGAAGAATTTGAGTTTGCTGTCAGAGTCGAGCCATTTTGTGCAAGGTCACGAAAATCAGGGAATTGGGCGGAGGCGTACCTTTAGTACGCCGCACAATGCAATTCCCTGATTGACACAGAGATTGCGCAAAAGGGCCGTTTCTGACAGCAAACTACTCGAGTTCCCAGTTATTAACGTCCCTATTATCCTCCCCCTCGCCGCCAGGGACGCCGTCTTTGCCATAGGAGATCAAATCATAGTCGCCGTTTACACCCGGTGCAATATACACGAATTCGTTTCCCCAGGGATCTTTGGGCACCTTGCGTTTCTCAAGATATCCGCCTTCGCGCCATTTCGGGGGAATTGTGCCGGTTTCTGGCTTTTCGACCAGCGCCTGAAGCCCCTGATCGGTTGACGGGTAAATGCCATTATCGAGCTTGTACATTTTTAAAGCCGTCTCAAAGGTGGCAATATCCAATTGGGCCTTAACACGCTTGGCTTTATCGGGTTCTCCCATTATTTTGGGGCCTACATAAAGCGCCAGGATGCCCAATATGATGACAACAACCATTAATTCAATTAACGTAAACCCCCGGTTGTCATTGCTAGATATGGTCCTCATATCCCATTTCCCTTCTCTTGCAAGTTGTATGATGTCCGCACCATTATTTGATGAGCGTGTTCATTTCAAAAATAGGCAAACAAATCGACAGCACAATAAATCCGACAATACAGCCCATTACCAGAATCATGACTGGCTCCAGATAAGATGTCAGGCGCATGATCGTATTTTCGACTTCTTTTTCAAAAACATCAGCGATTTTATTGAGCATCCCTTCCAATTCGCCGCTTTGTTCGCCCACCTGAATCATTTGAATTGACAATTGTGGAAAAACTTGAGCTTCATTCAAAGCCGCCCACAAAGCTTGGCCCTTACCGACTTCCTGCGCCGCATTTTGAATGGCATTGGAAAGCAGCACATTGCCGGCAATATTTTTGACAATGTCCAACGCGATTAACATGGAGACACCGTTTTCAAGCAATGAGCCCAGGGTGCGCGTAAAACGGGCCACAGCCAGTTTTTTTGCCAAAACACCAAATCCGGGCATTGCCAGCACGGTTTTATCGTAGGCATAACGCCCTTTTTCCGTCTTTTTTGCGCGGTGCAAAGCAATGGCTGCGCCAAAGATGGCGATCAGGATAACCCACCAAAATGATTTAAAAAAACCACTTAAGAAGATTAATATGCGGGTCGGTGTTGGCAATGTCTGGCCCATATCCAAAAATATAGAGGTGATGCTAGGAACAATGTAAGTTAAGAGTACAAACAAAACGATCGTTCCGATCACGCACATAAATATCGGGTATGCCAGGGCGGTCTGAATCCGATTGGTCAAATCCTGCTGCTTTTCAGTAATATCAGCCAATCGCTCGAGTACAATTTCCAGCGTGCCAGACGTCTCCCCGGCACGCACCATATTCACAAAAAGCTCTGAAAAGATCTTAGGATATTGCGACAAGGCCTGCGCAAAACTCTGTCCCTCGACAATGGCATCCTTGACCTGTGCCAAGACGGTTTTGAGTTGGTGGGATTTGGTCTGGGGCACAAGGGCGTCAATGGCGGAGACCAACGGAAAACCGGCTGTGATCAAGGTGGACAGCTGTCGCGTCATAATCGCAATTTCAGACGGCTTAACCCGCCGCAGGTAGCGCGATAGATCGGTCACCCGTTCGGTCTTTTTTTCCGGTTTTTCCTGGGCTTCTTTGACATCAACCGGAAAGATGCCGTTGGCCCTTAACTTTTGTCGAGCAGCACGGGCACCGTCCGCATCGATGATGCCGGATGTCATTTTGCCTTTGGCATCCAGGGCGGTGTATTCAAAAACGGGCATTTTACAGTTACTCCGTAATTTGCAAGTCGGCCATGGAAACAGCAGCAGCTATAAGATTTCCGATGTCCAGAATGATGTTTGCGTTCTGTCTATTATAACCGATCGGTTTTTTCTGATCCACACAATTTGATAATCTTGCTGGCAATTAAGGCAATTTTACCTTTTCAATAATTTTCATGCAAGATGTAGCTCTTTAAAATATAATACTGCAGGTCTGTTTTTGCCTGGCTTATCAATGCAAGTCCATTTCCTGAAGCGCTTTTTCCGGTGGGTCCACATGAACAGTGACATCCAATATATCCGGTATGCCTTTTACGATTCGATTCCTGACGTCATCGGCAATATCATGACCCTGCCGAACGGTCAGTGAGCCTTCGATGACAATATGCAGATCCACCTGAATACTGGTGCTGATATAGCGGGTTCTGATGTTATGCACCTGCAAAACATTGTCATTTTCATGGGCAACCTGACGTATTTTTTTGCGCGTATCAGCCGGCGCACCGGCATCAATCAGTTCGGCCAGCGCCGGCCAGATGATTTTTGCAGCAGCATGCAGAATAAAAATAGAGACCACCGCCGCGCCCACGCGATCAAGAAACGACCAGGTTGGGAAAATTTTAGCACCCGCAACGGCAATTAAAACCGGCAGCGAACTCAGCGCATCTGTTCGATGGTGCCAGGCATTGGCAGCCAGAGCCGCGCTTTTGATTCGATTGCCGGTTCGGGCCGTCCAGCGGTAAATGACCTCCTTGCAAACAATGGACACCAATACGGCCAGGAGGGCGATCCAGCCCGGGGGGATAACGCTTTTTTGATGCAAGGTGGAGATGGCCTTCCATCCGATACCAATCCCTGCCACCGCAAGCATGACACCGATAAATACGGTCACCAGGGTTTCCAGTCGCTTGTGGCCATATGGATGATCGTCATCGGGTGGGCGGTCCCAGTAATGCGAGCCCGCAATCACAGCGGCATCGGTTGTCAAATCCGTAAGACTGTGGATGGCATCCGCCACCAGGGCCTGACTTCTTCCCAATATACCGGCAGCAAATTTAATGCCGGCAAGACCTAAATTGACGAACAGTCCTACCCAGGTAACCTTACGAATGACTCGTGCCCTGGTATCGCTATCGGTTTCTGTGGCCGGTTCGACCTCTTGCATTTCTGCCAAAGACTAAATCTCCTGTCGCTTTATCCGTAAAATCTTCATCTTATTGCTATATATAACATTTTAGCTTATAAAATGATACCGCCTTGGGTATCAAAAAACAGGTTCAGGGTTCAAGGTTCAAGGTTCATGGTTCAAAGGTTTCAAATCTAAGCAACCCTTCTTCTTTTGCAGTTATTTAGCCGCATAACCTCTGAACGCTGAACCTTTGAACCCGACGACTAACCACAGGAGGTTTTTAAAATCGGTTGAGATAAAAAAAGTATGGAAAGGAATATTTGACGATGAACCTATTGAATTCTTTCAGCTTTGAGTTGCCGACTAAAATCGTTTACGGCGTCGGCGTCACCAAACGCCTGGTTGATGTGATTAAAGATGAAAAGTGGAAGCGTCTGGTTTTGGTCAGTGATGAAGGTGTTGTGCGTTCCGGTTTGCTTCAACAGGTATATGATTTACTGGAAGCGCATCAGCTGAAATGGACCCTTTTTGACCGGGTTGAACCCAATCCAAAAGATTACAACGTGCAGGAGGGCACTGAAATGGCCCGCCAGTTCGGCGCAGATGCGCTGGTGGCCATCGGCGGCGGCAGCCCAATCGATTGTGCCAAAGCCATTGCGGTGGTATCACGTCAGGGCGGGGCGGTCCGCGATTACGAAGGCCCTGGCAAAATAGGTCCTGATGTGCTGCCGTTGATTGCCATTCCGACAACCGCCGGGACCGGCAGTGAGGTGACCTTCAGTTCGGTGATCACCGATAGCAGTGATAAATACAAATTCAGCATTAAAGATGCCAGAATTGCGCCGCAGGTGGCGTTGGTTGATCCTGAGATGACGCTGACCATGCCGCCCGAACTAACTGCAGCGACCGGTATGGATGCTTTAACGCATGCGATCGAAGCATTTACGGCCAAAGCCTCAGAGCCATTGGCGGATGCCGCCGCGCTTTATGCAACTGAATTGATTACAGCCCATCTCAGAAACGCGGTAATTAGAGGCGACGACCTGGAAGCCCGGGCGGGGATGCTTCTGGGCAGCGTGTTGGCCGGAATTGCCTTCAGCCACTCCGATGTTGCCGCCGTCCATTGCGTGGCTGAGGCGCTCGGCGGAAAATATGACGCCGCCCACGGGGTTTGCAATGCGGTGGTTTTGCCGGCTGTGATGGAATATAACATGGAATATTGCAAAGAAAGATATGCCCGCATTGCCGGAGCCATGGGGCTGACCTATGAAGATGTGGATGATGGCGCCCGTCAGGCCGTCAGGGCCGTCCAGCAACTGGCCGCCGATGTGCAGCTGCCTGAATTCAGCTCGCTGGGTGTTCAAAAAGGGGACATCGAAGAGCTGGCAGTGAACTCTTTTAAAAACGGCAGCAATATTGATAATCCGCGGCCCATGGCCAAGGATGATTATTTAAGTCTGTTTCAACGCCTCATTGGTTAAAACGGGTTTCAACATCAGAAAGGGCGCATTACGAAGACCCCGAGAAAACCATGACCCGAATCAACCCGGCGCAAACGGAAGATCATTATCGATGGGCACGCCATCTGTTTCAGCAGTATGCGGGCGCTTTGGGTTTTGATCTTGAATTTCAAGGTTTCAGCCGTGAGCTGGCGTCACTTCCAGGGGATTATGCGCCGCCAAAAGGCTGTATTCTTCTGGCTGAAAAGGCTGATGAAGTTGTAGGGTGCGTGGCTCTGCGGTCCCTGGGCAAAGGGATTTGCGAAATGAAGCGGCTGTACGTCGCTCCGGGTTATCGCAGCCAAAAAATTGGGCGGGCGCTGGCAGAGGCCGTCATTGACTGGGCGCGTGCTGCTGGTTATAAACGGATGCGCCTTGATACCATCGAATCCATGACGGCAGCACAGGCGCTATATCGTTCGCTGGGTTTTCAACCGATAAAAGCGTATCGCTATAATCCCCTTTATAATCCATCTTATTTTGAACTAAAATTGGATCCATAAAAGGAGATCTATATGAGTTCCCCAAAATTGTCAGGTAAAATTGCGATAGTGACCGGCGCCTCGCGCGGGATCGGGCGGGCGTTAGCCTTACGATTAGGCCACGATGGCGCGGCCGTGGCAATCAACTATGTCAATAATGCGGCTGGCGCTGAAGAGGTTAAGGCGGAAATCAAGACTGCCGGCGGTGACGCCATTGCACTACAGGCGGATGTTTCAAAACCTGCAGATATTCAACGGCTTTTCGATCAAGCCATTGAACACTTTGGCCGTTTTGATATTTTAGTCAATAATGCCGGTATCCGCATCAGCAAAGATGTCGCCGACATCGATGAGGCAGAATATGACCAGCTGTTTGCCATCAACGTAAAAGGGACATTTTTTGCATGTCAACAGGCAGCACGCCGACTTTCTGAGGGCGGCAGGATCATCAACATTTCATCGGCCGTGACGCGCATGATGTTGCCCGGCTATAGCATCTATGCCGCCAGCAAAGGGGCTGTCGATCAAATTACCCGGGTGCTGGCCAAAGAATTAGGGGAACGAAAAATCACCGTTAACGCCGTAGCTCCGGGGCCGGTGGACACCGAACTTTTTCGCGATGGCAAATCCGATGAGCAGATTCAGCAGATGGCGCAAATGGCCGCGCTGGGACGCATTGGGCAGGTGGAGGATATCGCCGATGCCGTTGCCTTTCTGGCCAGCGACAATGCCCGCTGGATTACGGGACAATGTATTCACGTCAATGGCGGATTTGTATGATCAAATTTTTTCACCGCAGAGACGCAGAGGGCGCAGAGATAATTGTTTTTTTGATTTGCCGGTGAGAGGCCGGCAAATCAAAATTAATCTGCCATGCGCGTGGTGCCAGGGGCGTTTTTAGAACGGTATTCGTTTACTTAACAAGTATATTGCCGCGAAGCGGCTGAGAAGTTTTTCATTTGCCGGCCTCTCACCGCCAAATGAAAAGATTGTTTCTCTGCGACCTCTGCGTCTCTGCGGTGAGCTTATACAAAATTAAGAGGGGCAATGCACATGAGGATCTCGCTGATTGCGGCGATGGCCAAGAACCGTGTGATAGGGCGGCAGGGCGATATTCCCTGGAAAATACCCGGGGAGCAGAAGATGTTTAAAAAGATCACGCTGGGTCATACGGTGATTATGGGAAGAAAAACCTTCGAATCCCTCAAACAGCCTCTTCCCCAAAGAACCAATATCGTCGTTACGCGCCAACAGGATTATGTTGCCGCTGGGTGTATCGTCGTGCATGACCTTGCACAGGCATTAAGCAGCTGCCCGCAGGGGGAAGATGAAGCGTTTATTTGCGGTGGCGGGCAGTTGTACGAGCTTGCCTTTACCATGGCCGACCGCATTTATTTGACCGTTATCCCCAGAGATATCGACGGCGATACCTTTTTTCCGGAAATACCCGCATCTGAATTTAAGACCATTGAATCTAAAACGATTGCAACACCCGGAATTGAACCCTACGATTTTTATATTTATGAGCGCATCAACCCAGATGCCACAGTTGCTGATGGCTAACCCGGCAAGCTGCTGCGCGAATAGGTTTTGCTTGTGAACATTGAACCTTTTTGATAAATAAAAAAAAAGAAGCTGCCAAATTGTTCCCAATTCTAACATAAACGATACCCACAGAGTCCCCCAATTTCTCCGGTCTTAATAAATGATGAGAAAACCCAACCCTGAATACATAAAGCGCCTTAACAATATCGCTAACATCTGCCCTTACTTTGAATTGCTTTCAATGAAGCTAACGGACGTCGGCATTGGTTACGCGATCCTTGAAATCGAGCTGGCAAAAAAGCATTTACAACCCTTCGGTGTGGTCCATGGCGGTGTGTTTGCTTCGATCATCGATGCCGCCGCCTTTTGGTCCCTCTATTATGGAATAGAGGATCCCGATACGGGACTTACCACTGTAGATCTGAAATTAAACTATCTTGCACCGGCGGTATCCGGCAAGTTAATTGCCCGTGGACGTCAGATCAAAGTCGGCCGGACGCTGGGTTATGCAGAGGCTCAGGTTGTCGATCAGGAGGGCAAGGTCCTGGCGCACGGGACCTCGACGGTGATCATTTTGCCCGGCAAGGCCATTACCGCCGATCCACCGTTGCCCCCCAAATTTATTGATGCCTAGAATTTTAACGACAGTAAAGGAGAGCGCCATGAGCAACAGACCAAATGAGACCTACGGATGGAATCCGGAAATGGACACGCCTTTGCTGGAAAAGCTAAAAGCAGACCTGAAGCAGTCCATGCTGCAAAAAAACGTGGCCGCGCGCAGCGCCATCCGTCAAATTATGGCTGAATTTCCAAAACTGACGGTTCCGATTACCCTGGAAAGCGGTAAAGAATCCACCCGCCTTAAAAGCGGTGAAGAAATTACCGACGATGACATCATCGGTATCATTCTGGGATTGGCCAAGTCGGAGCGACTGGTCCTGGAAGCCAAAGACGAAGATTCTTCCGAATATCTGGCAATTCTTAAGCAGTATTTGCCCCGTATGGCCGACCGTGAAGAGGTCATTGCCTGGATCAAGGAGAACATTGATTTTTCCGAATACAAAAACAAAATGCAGGCGATGGGCACCATTATGAAGCATTTTGGCAAGCAGGCGGATGGTAAGATGGTCAATGAGATTCTGAAACAATGGGAGTAAAAGCACACGGAAAGTTTGATCCGTTTACAGATCGAACGGCAAGAGATATCCGCAACTCGTTGTCCGATGCCTTTGTTGAGACGCTGGATGTCATGAAATTAGATGCGGTTACGAACGCCGCGCGTCGATGGCGCGAGCAAAACCTGGCATCCGTCTATACGGCTTACATTGATGCGCGCCTTCTCAGCTATCAGCGGGTTTTTGATACCATCCGCCGCGACGCTATTAATGACCCCTTGCAGCAGGCCCTGCTGATCTGGAACCAGGGCCTTTTCTTTGAGTTCCATGATCATCTGGAAGCCATCTGGAAGGCTGAATCCGGCGACAAACGGCAGGCCTTAAAAGGTTTGATCAAAGCCGCCGGTGTGTATGTCCACCTGGAGCAAGATCACCAGCAGGCGGCCGAAAGTCTGGCCATGAAAGCCCATGCTCTTTTGCAGCAATACCGTCATTGTCTGTCGTTTATTGCCAACACACAAGCGCTTCTGGATAAATTAAAATCCGGCCAACCGGATCCGCCCCTACTGGAAATGACTTCTTTTGATGCTTAAAACATCCTTCTTAGAAAGGAACCTTCATGCGACAGCGACTTCTGATAAAATACGCGTTTCGTTTTGCTTTGTTTGCCTTTCTCTTTTTAACAACTTTTTCGGCGAACATCTCAGAGCTGCCGGCAAAAACCGTCACCACCCAGCAGACCACAAAAAATTGTCTCTGGTCGATTCAAACCCAGTCGAACAATGTTTATCTGCTGGGATCTTTGCATGTCCTCAAACAGGATAGCTATCCGCTGGCTGCCGCCATCGAAAGCGCTTTTGCCAACAGCCAGCGGATTGTATTTGAAACCGATATCGGCGCCATGCAGGATCCGTCCATGCAGGGCAAAATGCTGGCGCTGGGGATGTATCCGGAAGGGCAGAACCTGTTTCAAAATCTTGCCGGCAATACCCGTCAACAGCTCAAGAAAAAATTGAGTGAGCTCGGCCTACCCCCGGAGGCATTTGCACGATTCAAACCCTGGTTTGTGGCCCTTACATTAACCACCGTGGAATTGCAGCGCCTGGGTTACAATCCCTTATACGGGATTGATGTTTATTTTTTTAACAAGGCTAAAAATGGCGGTAAGGAAATCGGCTTTTTGGAAGACCCGGAGTATCAAATAAATTTGCTAGGCAACATGACAGACACGAATCAAAAAGATTTTTTAAACCAGACGTTAAAGGACTTGGAATTGGTCAGTGAACTGGCTGGTGATCTGGTGAAAAATTGGAAAACCGGCAATGCCGACGAGCTGCATAAGCTTTTGCACAAAAGCTTTAAGAATTATCCGGATTTGAATGATCGCCTGCTGATACAGCGCAATCTAAAATGGGTGAAAGAAGTCGAACACGCTATGGGCAAAAATAAAAATGTTCTTTTTGTGGTGGGTGCCGGCCATCTGGTCGGCCCCGAAAGTGTTGTCGATTTATTAAGAAAAAAGGGGTATGAGGTCAAACAAAAATGAGCCCAACAAACGCGCGGAGTCCCTGGCGGCTGAAAGTGCATGAAGTCATTTTTGAAGCCGACACACCGGCCGGGAAATGGTTCGATGTCTTGTTGATTGTGGCTATCCTGGCCAGTGTTCTTTTGGTGATGCTTGACAGTGTCAGCGTTGTTCAAAAATCCTACGGTCCGATTTTACTGGTCGGTGAATGGATTTTTACGATTCTGTTTACCATCGAATATATCCTGCGACTGATGAGCGTGGGGCGCCCGGGAGCCTATGCCACCAGCTTCTATGGTGTTGTTGATCTTATGGCGATTCTGCCCACCTATCTGAGTATCTTTGTTCCGGGTGCCCAGTATCTACTGGTCATCCGCATTTTGCGGGTTTTGAGAATATTTCGAATTCTTAAACTGGTGCAATATCTGGGTGAGGCCCGGATGCTCACACAGGCATTGCGTGCCAGTCTGCGCAAAGTTATTGTCTTTCTGATTGCCGTATTGACGCTGGTGACCATTTTTGGCGCATTTATTTACCTGGTAGAAGATCCGCAACACGGTTTTACCAGCATACCCAAAAGTATTTACTGGGCCATCGTAACGCTGACCACCGTCGGCTACGGTGACATATCACCCCAGACCATTTTGGGCCAGTTGCTTTCGTCACTGATCATGATTATAGGATATGGTATTATTGCCGTTCCGACCGGCATTGTGACGGTAGAATTGGCGCAAGCATTCAAACGCCAGATCTCCACCCAGGCGTGTCCGGAGTGCAGTGCTGAAGGACATGATAAAGACGCCAAATATTGCAAGTATTGCGGCAGTAAATTATGAGAAATTGTGAACTCTAACCACAGAGCGCACAGAGCACACAGAGAAAGCTAAAACAGGTGATCATTTCAATCCAAATGAATGCAATCTCTGTGTTCTCTGTGATGAAAAACAAAGTCGCTGGGATGCTAACGATATTTTCATGTTGAATTCAAATTGCGTTTATCGATATCTGATGATGGCTATTTTGTGCATGACGGCATTGAACTGTGCGGCTCAAGCGCCTCCGCCCGACAAACCCCATCATACGGCCAACGGCTTTAGAAATGTCCATGCCTATGAGGAAAACAGCTTTGGGGATTTCATCAAATGGCGGCGCGAACGTGCCAAAATGGATATCCCGGGCCCGGAAAGCTACGATTTCCCCTTGGCTGAAAACGATCCTGATTTCCTGAGACAGAATCGAGAGAAGATCACCGTGACCTGGATCGGACATGCCACCGTGTTGTTGCAGGTGGCAGGTTATAATATCTTAACGGATCCTCATTTTTCAGAGCGAACCTCACCGGTGCAGTGGGCCGGCCCGAAAAGAGCGGCTCCGTTGGGGTTGGCACTCGAAGATTTGCCGCCGATCGATATCGTTTTGATCTCCCATGACCACTATGATTCCCTGGATGAGCAATCCATCAAAAAATTGCGCCAAAGACCCGGAGGTGAAAAAACCCGTTTTTATGTACCCCTGCGGTTAAAGAGCTGGGTTGCCATCCGCGGTATCGATCAGGTGGTTGAGATGGACTGGTGGGACCGGCAACCGGACGGCGATCTCGAGATCATTGCAGTGCCGGTACAGCACTGGAGCAAGCGCAGCGTTTTTTCCAGAAATAAAACGCTGTGGTCCGGTTGGGTCATCAAAGCCAAGAACTTTCAATTTATTTTTGTGGGGGATACCGGGTATGCACCTCATTTCAGGGAAATTGGAGAAAAACTGGGCCCCTTCGATCTGGCAGCCATACCCATCGGCGCGTATGAGCCGCGCTGGTTTATGAAAAAACACCACGTCAACCCTGAAGAGTCGGTTCAAATCCACAAAGATCTTCGTTCCAAAAAATCAGTAGCCATACACTGGGGCACCTTTATTTTAACCGATGAGCCACTGGATGAGCCCCCCAAACGGCTGGCCAGCGCTCTAAAACAAAACCAGATTCCGCAAGAAGATTTTGCAGTGCTGCAGCACGGCCAAACCATCATCCTCGAATGATGATTTATCATTCACCGCAAAGACGCAGAGATCGCAGAGAATATTTTTTGCGACCTGTTTTTTTAAGAGGCAAAAAACAGGCCAACAATCTGCAAGTTGTATCCCTTATATTTACTACTCCTGAAAATAAACATAGCCATTTAAAAGCAGTACGTTTGAACTAAGCCTTGAATTAACTTTGAAATATAATTTATACCCAGAGCTAAGATCTAAAATTGGCATGGCTCTGGACAAAACGATCTGGAAGGTCTAAGATGCCTAGCGGTCAGAGAGAAGTGATTGCGGGTTTAAGGTACCCCATTTTAAATGCAACCGATTGGCACACAGAAAGGGTAAAAGATGCTTTACATTGGTAAATTTCTGCATATGACCAATCAGCAGGCCGAACTGGAATCGGAACGAAGACACGGAGAATTTAACCTGATTGTTGAGGCTGAAGACAGCCAGGCGGCGATTGAATCTTTTAAAAAGCGCATCACGGATTCGCGCGAGAAAAGTGATTTGTTTGAAGGTGACTGCACGATATATATCGTCCATCTTCTGGAGATGGCGGAATTTCCCAGCGCACGCGCAAAAATGCTCTACTACAAATCCGTTGCCGGGGATCCGATTATGCCTTACATCAGCTGCTCAGCCCCCAACGGCGCTACCGACGGCTGCCGCATACTCAACTGGATGAAAAACAGACCCGAAATCGACGGTGAAGACGCGAATTTATTTATAGAATTTAATTCAGGTGACAGTTGATGACAGCCGATAAATCGGCTTGCCTACCGCTCAATTAGTGATGATTCTGATCTGCCCGATCACCATCAACCTTCCATCACGGGCTTACCCAGCCGTGATTTTCGGATGCCTGCCCTTCCTGCCGCGAGTTGTCGTTAGGCGGTTCAATTTCCGGATTTAATGAATGTCAATTTACACAGGACTATTCCATTGCCAACTTCAAATAATTCATTATTCCTAATTTTTTTCTTGACTCCGTATAAAGTTTGGTATACCTAACTTTTTCAATTTCGCGCTTAACCGCAGAAATCAGGGGAGACGGACGCAACATGCGAATCAATATGCGCAACATGAGCGATAATCAAGCTGGCACCATTGCCAGCATTAAAGTGGCTGGTGAGCTTGGCCGACGCATCCGCGACATGGGGCTGGTGCCGGGGACAGAGATTAAAATTCAGGGTCGCGCACCCTTGAATGACCCTGTGGCCTTAAGGGTCATGGGGACAACGCTGACGCTGCGCAATAATGAAGCCGACTACATCGAAGTGGAGGTTGAGTAATATATGGCACCAACGGTAGCTCTGGCCGGTAATCCGAACGCCGGCAAGACAACACTATTTAATGAGTTGACCGGATCACGACAGCACGTTGGAAATTATCCGGGCGTGACGGTTGAAAAGAAAGAAGGCACCTATGTGCGCGACGGGTTCAGGTTGCACATTGTGGATCTTCCCGGCACGTACTCGCTGACTGCCTACTCACTTGAAGAAGTGGTGGCGCGCGATTTTTTGGTCAACCAGAAACCGGAAGTGGTCATCAATATCGTGGATGCCTCCAACCTGGAGCGCAATCTGTACCTGGCCATCCAGTTTTTGGAAATGGGTATCCCGATCTGCATTGCCCTTAACATGATCGATGTGGCCAAAAAGCGCGGCATCAAGGTGAATGCCGAAAAACTTTCATCTCTGTTGGGTATACCTGTGGTTCCGACTGTGGCACGCACCGGCCGGGGCAAAAAAGAGCTCATGGCCAGCGCCGCCCGGATCATCGGTGAAAACAATGAATTCTATCCCTTGAAAATTTCCTATGGCGCGGATATCGATCCGGTGCTGTCTGAAATGGAAAAAGAAATTGCCGACAAACACTTTTTGACCGACACCTATCAAGCCCGCTGGATTGCCTTAAAATACATGGAAAGTGATGAACAAATCCTGACCCTTGGCCGAAAGGCCGATGCCGATCTTTCCAGCCGGCTGGAAGAGCGGGTGCGTAAGGTTTCCCGCCATTTGCAGAATACCCTCGACACTTATCCTGAAGCCATGATTGCCGACCAGCGCTACGGATATATCAAATCAATACTTAAGCAGGGAGTGATCCACCACAAATACGACCGTAACCGGCTTTACAGTTCGGACCGAATCGACAAGGTATTGACCAATCGCTTTGTGGGCCCCCTGATCATGCTGGCGGTCATTGCCGGGCTTTATCATTTTACGTTTACCTACAGTGAGGTGCCGGTGGGATTGATGGAAAGTTTTTTCGGCTGGTTGGGGTCAACGGCGACGGCTGTTTTACCCGAGGGATTGCTGCAATCATTGATTGTATCGGGTATCATTGATGGTGTCGGTGGCGTTCTGGGTTTTGTGCCCCTAATCATGTTTATGTTCTTCGGTATTGCCATCCTGGAGGACTCCGGTTACCTGGCCCGGGTGGCTTTCATGCTGGATCGCATATTTCGCATTTTTGGCCTGCACGGCAGCTCAGTGATGGCCTTTATCGTATCCGGCGGGATTGCCGGGGGCTGTGCGGTACCGGGAGTGATGGCGACCCGTACACTCAAGTCGCCGCGCGAACGTTTGGCGACCTTGTTGACGGTGCCATTTATGAACTGTGGTGCCAAATTACCCATATTTGCCCTGCTGATTGCTGCCTTTTTTGCAAAATATGAGGCACTTATTATGTTTTTGATTACCCTTGGCGCCTGGGGAGGGGCGCTGCTGGTTGCCAAGCTGCTGCGCGTCACCGTCATCAAAGGCGCGCCGACACCATTTGTAATGGAGCTGCCGCCCTACCGTATGCCGACCTTTAAAGGCCTGGCTATTCATACCTGGGAACGCACCTGGCAATATATCAAAAAGGCCGGCACCGTCATTTTAGGATTGTCGATTGTGCTGTGGGCGATGATGACTTTTCCCGGATTGCCAGAGACCAAGCTTGCTGAATTTGAAAAGCAACGCCAGATAGAAATACGCAAGGCGTTGCCTGCGGCAGCCAATGAACTGGATGCAACCGACGATAACACTGAACTTTCGCCGGCCGCGCGCGACCTTAAACAAAGGCTGCAAAGCATCGATGCCCTTGAAGCCGAAGCTGGCTTGCGCGGCTCAATTGCCGGCCGCATCGGGACTGCGCTGGAAGTTGTTTCGAAATGGGCCGGTTTTGACTGGCGCACCAATATCGCCCTGGTCGGCGGATTTGCCGCCAAAGAAGTGGTGGTGTCAACTCTGGGTACCGCTTATTCACTGGGTGAGGTGGATCCGGAGCAGAGCGGATCGTTATCAGATACGCTGGCCAGGAAGCCCGGCTGGTCGCCGCTGATGGCCATCGGCCTGATTGTGTTTACCATGTTTTATTCGCCCTGTTTTGTTTCAGTGGTCTGCATTTCAAGGGAAGCTGGCTCCTGGAAGTGGGGAGCGTTTGCCATGCTTTTTAATACAGTGCTGGCATTTCTATTAGCGGTACTCATCTTTCAAATCGGATCCGCCCTGGGGATTATGGTGAATTAAGCATGCAAACCATTATTGTTATCATCATCGTTGCGATTGCCGCGGCGTTTTTAATCCGAAAGTTCTTGAAGAATTTTAAACAGGAAGACCCGTGCAGTTGCGGGTGCTCAAGCTGCCCGTCAGACACAGCCGCAACGTGTGAAGAAAACCCGGATAATGTTCAGCCGCCTTAAATTTCGAGGTGAAATCGAGACGCTAAATTAACCACGAAGAGCACGAAGAACACAAAGAAAGATGTCTTATGAAAAACCTTAAAAAACTTCGTGACCTTCGTGGTAAAAAAAAATATCAATTAGCCCGACCAGCTGGTTGTTGGCGATTGGATTCAATCTCAGACACCCTTAAAGGAACCATCAAATGCGCCGTTTAAAAACGCTCAGTGCCAATATGGAAGATTATCTGGAGGCCATCTTCCACATTTCGGCGGAAAAACAGGCCGCCAGAGCCAAAGATATCGCGGACCGGATGGCGGTCAACAAATCTTCTGTCACTGGAGCTTTGCGTTCGCTTTCCGAAAAAGGCCTGGTCAATTATGCGCCTTACGATATTATTACCCTGACCGCCAAAGGCAAAAAACGGGCGGCCGAAATAGTAAGACGGCATGCTGCGCTCAAAGAATTTTTTGTCAAAATCCTGTTAATTGATCCAGATGAGGCCGAGGAAGCGTCCTGCAGGGTCGAGCACGCCGTTTCTAAAAACATTATCGATCGGCTGATTCGCTTTGTCGAATTTATGGAAATCTGTCCCCGGGGCGGCAAAGAATGGATCAAGGGATTCCAGCGCCATTGCGAAAACGGCGATACGGCCAAGCTATGCGGCGACTACATCGCGGTGTGTCTTGAGGATCTGAAAAAAAGAGAGCGGCAAATGGCTTCTTTGCAGAACCGTCAGTCTTGATAGGTCTTTGCGCTCAATGGGGCCATTTATCGGTAGGCTTTATTTGGCTGTCGGGCCGGGGTTGGGCATATTTTGAATGACGTCTTTCAGCCTTTTTGAGAATTCTTCTGGGACCGATCTATTTTCGGTCTGTTTGCACAGGTCAATGGTCCGTTTAAGGGTCTGCAGGCATACAAAGCACGGCACGCATTCTTTGATGTGTTTTTCGATGTCTTGGCAGGTCACTTCATCCAGTTCATGATCCAGATACTCGGAAAGCTTTTCAAACAGCTCCAGGCAGTGTTTATGATCGTGCTCATCTTTATTCATTTTCAAAATACCCTTTCAACCTATCTCTCAAAAATAAACGCGCCCGGTGCAGTCTGACTTTCACATTTGCATCGGATAAGTTCAAAATCTGGGCGGTTTCAGCGGTACTGAATCCTTCAATGTCTCGCAATACGATCACGAGTCGGTACTTTTCCGGCAGCGTGACAATGGCTTCGTTAATCTTGTCCAAAAGCTCATTGCTCAGCACTTTATCCAGGGGCATTTGGGCCCAATCGGGAACCTGGCCGGGAATTTCGGCTTCGCTCTGGGGATAAAACTCATCCAGGGATAGTTCCCGCTGGGGTGCAAACTTTGATCTTCGTCTTTTCTTGATGCACGTACTGGCAGCCACGCGGTAAAGCCAGTTTTTGAACTTCGTTTCGTAGCGGAAATCTTTCAAATATCTGAAAACATTCAGAAAGGTTTCCTGAACCGTATCTTCAGCATCAGCTGCATCCCGGCACATTCTGAGGCTGAAATTGTAAAGCTTTTGTTCGTAGCGCTTGACAAGATCCGGAAATCGGTCGAATTGGCCTGAATTGATGGCACGAATAAGCTCAAAATCTTTATCTTTTATCGGTTTGCGGTTCGCTTTCTTGGGTGCTGTCATGATTGCTTGTCACCTGACAAGAATCCTTCAGTCAGGTCGAAATGCCCATTTTAGGCAGGATATAGGCCTGCAGGAGATACCAGATCCCTACAATGGCCAGCATAATCAAAATTTCTTTCATAGCCTTACTCCTCGTAATTAATAAGGTCTTAGCGGGCATTTGTCCACTGTTTTTTAAAAACCAGACAATACAGGTTGGCCAGCAAAAATGCCATGACAAAACCCAGATGGCTTAGGTTTAAAGCAATGATAAATTCGGGAGAAAAGACGAACACGGCAAAATTTTTAATCACAAAACATATTCCGGTCAGCAAGATACCCAGCAGCAATGCCCCGCGCAGATAACCACTGAAGGATATTTTGCGTTGCGCTCGAATTAAGATGACGTACTCAACGATCATATAAGCGACAATCGCCAGCAGCATGGCAGCCCCTATATAATGCACATAGCGGGTGGTCCAAAAATTGGCCAGCCAGCCAAATCCGGGAATATCGGACAGGTAGTAGCGCTTGTAAATCGGCATCTGACCGAATCCGGTTAACGCCATCAAAAAAACGGTCAGGGCATATAAGAGCTGCAGCGATCGATTTTGGCTGTTTGATTGAGCGAGCGAGGCGGCGGTTGTTTTCATCAGGCACGCTCCTCTTGGGTTTTTCTTGTATAGTTGTAAATCTTCCTGGCGGCGGCCGCGATTCCGGCCAACGGGGCGATCACCATGGCAGCGGCCAGGTTATTGGCATCCGCCATCCGATCGGAAACGGGCGCCAGGTGTGGTTTGCCTTTTCCTTTTTCAATGGCATCGTCCAGGGCCCCGAAGGGAACCGGCGAAACGTAAAGGGTGTTGGTGCCGCCGTTTTCGGTTTCACCGTAGATATAACCATTCATCTCTTTGGCCAGTTGATGGGCTTGTTTTATGATCTCATCGCGCGGTCCGATGGTTTGGACATCCTCCGGGCAGGCATCAATACAGGCAGGCAGTTGGCCGGCCTCAACCTGATCATAGCAGCGGTCGCATTTAAACATCACACCGTTTCCGGCAAAGTTGGGCAGAATGTCCAGATACAATCCTACTCCGGTTTGGCGCTGCGGAATATCCCAGGGGCAGACCGCATTGCATTTGGAGCCGCCCAGGCAGATCTCCGGGTCTATTCTGGAAATTCCGTTTTCGAGCTGTTTGGCTGCACCCCAGGGGCACAGTTTAACACAGGGCGGGTTTATGCAGTGCATGCAGCGGCGCGGAATCGTCAATTCGGTTTCTTCACCATTGATATCGACGCTGGCCTGCTGAATAAAAAGCCAGTTGTAAGGCGTCAGCCGCTCGGTAACATCTCTTTTGTCGGACCAATCCGATACCTTGGCCCGGGAAGGAACCATTTTGGGAAAGGGCTTCTGGGGAATCGGATATTTATGGGCATTGGTTTCGTTACAGGCTTCCACACACGCACCGCAGCCGATGCATTTGCTAATGTCCAGCAAGGTGGCCAGTTGTGTTTTTTCTTCGGGTCGTGAAGCTGCAGCGGCACCCGGAATGCTGTCGGCTGCCAGACCGGCTGCCGTTGCCATGCCGCCTCTTAGGAAAGTTCTTCTGGAAATGTTTTGCCCCAATGCTAAGTTCCTTTCACATCAATATCGTCTTGGGTTCCTCTACTATTTGAAATGTTGCCCCTAAAGAACCAACAGATGGTATTCGGTTACAATATTTTTGCTTTCTGAGCGGCTATTTTCTCGATGAGCTTTGTTCTCCGCGGATTTATGGCTTGTGACGTACAACAAAGTACGCCAAAAGCCAAAATCCTTGTGCGGCCGGTCGTCAAAAATAAACGGGCCGGTCAGGGTGTTGCTATAAATGATGATAACCAGTAAGGCTGCTAAAAGAAACAACAGGTGCTCTTTTTGGGGCGCCGGATTCGGCTGATTGACCGTCAGGAGTTGAGTTCATTTAGCCTTGATGGATTGAATTAATTTATAAACATTTAAATTAAAATTTCCTTACTATTTAAACATAAAGTAACAATAAACCATAACGAAATTTTACGGAAGCGAATCAAAATTCTATTCCGGTCAAGTAAACATCCGCAATATCCCCAAATGGTATGCCACATGATAATTTTTAAAAGAAAAACGGGTCTTCCGGATTTAATGCTTGGGCGCCAATTTAAAACGCTTTATCTTGAAGCTAATATTTTACCTCTTCTTGACCTCCTAAACATGCATGGTTAATCATTGTACCAACATATCGTCTAAAATATTTACTTCTTTTATGTACCAAAAAAATTAAAAATAGGATTGCACTATGACTGCCCAAGCCATTATCGAGCACATTGATACGCTGCTTTCCAGTTCGACCGCTTACAATGCCCTACAGGCCAGGCTCGAACAGTTTGCAGATGATAATGCGATAACCCTTGGACCCAATGACAAAGCCGCCATGACGGAACTGGCTGAAGGTTACGTAAGGGCCGTCGCTAATTTGCTGATCGAGTGTGACATGGCAGCTGCTGCGGCTGGGATACAGCGGTTTACATCGCCTATTATTCGGACTGCTGCGGCGTACTTCCTTAACCCCAAGGATTACATACCGGACGACAAGGGACTGTATGGTTTGCTGGACGACGCCTACCTTGCCTGCCGGTTTATCGCCCGCATTTCTGAAATCGTTGCGGCCGAGCGGGGGTTTCCGTTAATAGACACTTCTTTGGATCGTCACTCACCCACCATCCGAGTGCTTATCGGCGAACCGCTGGGCGCCCAGCTCAACAATGAAGTCGAGGGTGTCATCCAAACCGTGCTTTCGCAGATACAGATAGAGCAGATTCAGACACTTCAATTCCGCAACAACTGGAACCAATGGGCACATCAGGAAAACGTCATCAACACGGAAACCCAGATAATGTCCATAGCCTCCGGAAACTTTTAGCTTCGAATATTTCAGACTCTATGGCTCAAACTACTTTAAGATTCTCTCAGTTTAAATTTAAGCCTAACAAGCCAGGCCTCTTCGCAGGGAATATCGTCTTTGATCCTATTGTTGATTCGTTAATCGAAGGGCCATGGAAATGATGATATCAATTCCTTGAGCCTGAATCATAACTCTTCATTTATGCTAAGTACTGTGTTAAGGTAAAACTCTTTGTAAATATGGCGGCATAGCCAAGTGGTAAGGCAGAGGATTGCAAATCCTTTATCCCCTGGTTCGACTCCGGGTGCCGCCTTCAGAAATCTCTCCATCAGCCACACTGTACATCTTTGGTGCCAACCATAAAGTTTTCCCATACACCCCTAAACCTTCGATTTTGACTCATTATCCTTAGCGTGAGGCTAACCCGGATTGCTTACTCTGCATGATTCAAGAAGCAGTCGGGCTTTACCGTCACATAAAGGTGCCTTGATGATAGCTGAGTTGATCAAAA
Organism: Desulfobacterales bacterium; assembly: GCA_030066985.1. NCBI lineage: Bacteria > Pseudomonadati > Thermodesulfobacteriota > Desulfobacteria > Desulfobacterales > Desulfobacterales bacterium. The sequence continues at coordinate 44,256 of JASJAN010000025.1, read as the reverse complement.
TGATGAATACCATTTGACTCGCTGTCAGGCATCATGTATCCAGATGTTATCTGAAATAATCTCAATTAATTATAACCATGGTCACTCTAATGATGTCCATCTCCATTTTCATGATTCGACCCGAAAAGAAAAGGGAATAATAAATTGAGTGCCAACGATATCCAAACTCAAAAAGATCGCTCGATCAAAGTAATGGCAAAACTCAAAGTGGAGACTCAAGAATATCATGCCAAACTTGAGTCCCTGCCTTATTTTAAAGCCCTGATAGACCATAAACTTCCCCTGGAAAGCTATGTGAACCAGCTCCAGGCCTTGGCCGTTATTCATAGTGTATTCGAAAATGAGATTGCAATTTCAAAAGACAAACGCGTATTATCCATATGGAACGATGGCCTTAAGAAACTCAGATTTTTGCAGGAAGATCTTAAATTTTTCGAGCCGCGAATTGAATTGACCCATACTTCTTGCATTGAAGCTGCAACAGCAATAACTGAAAAAATCCGCCTGAGGCGGGTTGACAATCCCATTACGTTGCTTGGCTATTTGTATGTGTATGAAGGATCGACACTGGGCAACAACATGCATCGACCGGATATTTCAGAGACCTTTCACTTAGATGAAATAAATGGCTGTCGTTACTATTCGAGTTACAGGGATGACGTGTCAACCCATTGGAAACAATTCTCAGATAAAATGAACGAAGTACTGGACAATCCAGCATTACACGACCGGATCGTTGAAGCAGCCTATGAGGCTTTCGCCGGTCTGGAGGAATTGTACAAACTTTTATACCCCTTGGATAATACCGAGAAATCCTTGCATGTGGCACGGATTAATCCTGAGGCGGGCAATTACCCCATTCCCGATGATGAACGGGAAATTCAAGCTGCTCTCAAAGCAAGTACGCGAAGTTGGACGGAGTTCCCATATTATGAACATCGCTTTGGAGAACGCGGCAAACGATTTTCCGACAGTGATTCATGCTGGCTGGTGACGTTGACACGGTTAGATCAGAAAAGTTTGCAAAGCCAGATCGAGTGGATTGGCAGAGTGCTTGCCAACAGGGGAATGCCTCAAATAATGCTGGAGCAGACGCTTAAATATTTACATGAAGAGCTAACGCTTGCAATTCCTGAAAATACGGCATCCTATGACAAGCTGCTGTCAGCAGCAGAGATTCTGAGGCGCGATAGGACTGAGTTAGTGTCTGAAAAGGAATTTGAATCACTATCCGGTGAATTTGACCAATTGGCGGGAGCCGAGTTTGCAAAACAATTTAAAAATACCGGCAAATTGCTGGTAGCCTCGGTTACTGATGAGAAAAACGGGATAAATGGTGCCGTCGCAGCGATCAAGGGGTGGCTGACGGACGACGCTCTTTTTCCAGACAAGTGGATTTCCGGTGCCAAAAATATTATTAGCAAAACAATGGCGATTGCTTCAAATCCAAACCGTAAACCACCAACCGGAGATTCAGAGTAAATAAAAATGATCGCAGAAAAATTGTATGAAGCCTACCTCGCCTCCTTGCTTGACGGCGATCGGTCAAAATGCCATGACATCGTCCAAAAACTGCTGGGCGAAAAAATAAATCTTAAAAAGCTTTATACCGACCTTTTTCAGCGCAGTATGTATCGAGTCGGCGAGTTATGGGAAAACAATCGAATAACCGTTGCCACCGAGCATCTATCGACTTCCATCACCGAAAGCCTTCTTAACCTGGCTTATCCGTCCATATTTGCTAGTGAACGTATCGGTAGAAAAGTGGTGATCGCTTGCGCTGCTAATGAATTCCATCAGATCGGTGGAAAAATGGTCGCTGACATCTTTGAGCTGAATGGGTGGGATGGGTATTTTCTTGGTGCCAATTCACCGATTGAAGAAACGGTCCGGTTTATCCATGAAACTCGACCGGATGTCGTTGGATTTTCACTAAGCATATTATCAAACCTGGATCATTTGAAGCGGGGTATCGAAGTCTTTCGCTCAGATTTTCCAAACTTGAATTTGCTGATTGGCGGACAGGCTTTCAGATGGGGGGGCATTGATACCATCAAACAATACGCCGGCACCGAATATATTCAATCACTGGATGATCTTGAAAATATGATTAGCGGTATGTGATATGGAATGGGATCAACATATCTCTTTTGAAACCAATACCTATTTCAAAAACAGGGCCCCGGTTTTGTTTTTTCTCCTTTCTAGTGGTGGCAAGATCGTCGAGGCCAACCAATACGCTAAAACCATAGCAGGTCGTCGTTTAATCGGTGAAAATATCCAGGGCTTGATGGTTGACTTTAACGATACGTTTCATTTGCCCGCATTGATAAACGAGCCTTCCAAAGAATATCTGTTCAATATCAGCACTGCATCCGGCCTGCCGCAAAGCTTTTATTTCTCATTTAAAAAGGTCTTAAACCAAATCGTGATGTTCGGGCGGCTGGACACCGAAGAACTTGAAAATATGCGGAAAGAACTGGTGTCCCTAAACCAGGAGCTGAACAATCTTATGCGTGAGCTCCATAAAACAAATGCTCAACTAAAAAGGCTTAATCAAGAAAAAAACCGCTTTTTGGGAATGGCGGCTCACGACCTACGCAAACCCATCAATCTGATCATTTCCTATTCCGAATTTCTCATCGAAGAGGCCAAGAAACTGCTGGACGCGGATCAAATCGGTTTTTTAAATACAATTAACGCATCCTGTGTTTTTATGAAATCTCTGGTGGATGATTTTTTGGACGTAAGCGCCATCGAGGCCGGCAGATTCGAGCTGGACTTGCAGCCGGCACTCATCCATGAGGTCTTGGTAAATAGCCTGCGACTCAATACACTTCAGGCGGATAAAAAAGGGATTGACTTGCAGGTCAATTCCGACGAAAGCTTGCCGCGTTCAGTCCTGGATGCGTCCAAAATAGAACAGGCCATGACCAACCTGGTCTCTAATGCTATTGAACACACAGCTCCCAACAGCCATGTATCGATTTCCCTTTCGTGTGATCAGCAATTTATAACTTTTTCAGTTAAAGATAAAGGCCCTGGAATGGCACCGGAGGAAATGGACAAACTTTTCAAACCTTTTGAAAAAACGAGCACTAAAAAGACTGCGGGGGAAAAAAGCACGGGACTTGGTATGCTGATTACTCGAAAAATAATCGAGGCGCACGGGGGAGAAATATGGATAGACAGCAGAGTGGGTGAGGGCACAACGGTTTACTTCAAAATACCCACACAAAAAGGATATCAGGCAATTTAATGGCTAAGGACCGACATGATTAAAAAATCCAAAATTCTTCTGGTCGACGACGATGCAGATATTCGCTTTGCCACGACACGGGTCCTGAAATCCGCGGGCTACGAGGTTCATGAAGCATCATCGGCAAAGGAGTGCATAGCAGAACTCCGTGCGGACCATCCGGATCTACTGCTTCTGGATGTGGTCCTTCCCGACGGAGATGGTCGCCAGCTCTGCTCGCAGATTAAGGCAGATCCCGATCTGCAGGGGATTTTTGTCGTTTTGCTTTCTGGTATGAAGACGTCTTCCAATGATCAGGTTGAAGGCCTCAACCTGGGGGCAGATGGCTTCATTGCCAGACCTGTTTCAAGTAAGGAGCTTTTGGCCAGGATCCAAGCGATGGATCGCATCAGACTCGCCGAAAAAGAATTGCAAGAAGCCCATGATGCGCTTGAAATACGTGTGAGAGAACGTACCGACGAACTTGCAAAAGTTAATGAGCAGTTGCAAATTGAAATAGAAGAACGCCAACGGAAAGAATCGATTTTGCGTGAAACGCTGGATCGGCTCAACGAAGCTGAACGGATCGGCAACTTTGGATACCGGGTGCAAGATATGAAAACCGGTGAGGAGTGGTGGTCAGAAAATGAATACGCCATCCACGATCTGCCAAAGAACGTGAAGCCGAGTCACGATCTTCGCCTGGAATGTGTTCACCCTGATGATAGAGCTGTTTACGATCGAGAATTCAGAGACGGCTGGGCTTCTGACAGCGAATGGCACTCTTTTGAATATAGGATCGTGAGGAAAGACGATGAAGTTCGTAACATTCTGGCACGTTACCGCTTTGAACGCGATACTCATGGAAATCCGTTGCGCATTTTAGGCACAGATCAAGATATTACGGATCAAAAGATCTCAGAGAAAATATTGGCCCAAAGCAAAGATTTTAATCGTGCGATCCTCATGTCGATGACAGACCATATTGTCGTTTTAGGCAAGGCCGGGCAAATCCTTTCAGCCAATAGCAGCTGGTTTGAATTTGCGCGTAAAAATGATGTGCCCTCACAAAAACTTGTCGGTGAAGGGGTAAATTATTTGGAGGCCTGCCGCCGTGCCTCTGAAGATTCGGACGAGAGCGCGCAAAAGGCCTTAAGCGGCATAGAGGCGGTACTGGAAGGTTCGCAAGATCACTTTGCATTGGAGTATCCTTGTCACTCTCCATTAATGCAACGTTGGTTCTTGATGAATGTCATCCCGTTTAAAGGAGAAAAAGGGGGGGTTGTCATTGCCCACACAGACATTTCCGCACGAAAAAAAGCTGAGATACAACTACGCCAAGCAGAGCTCGACTATCGCACAGTCGCCGATTATACATATGACTGGGAATACTGGCGAGGCCCTGATGGAAATTTCATTTACATTTCACCTTCATGCGAGCGCATCACCGGTTACAGGGCTGAAGAATTTATTGACAATCCCAAGCTCTTAGATCAGATCATTGTGCCGGAAGACAAAAATATCTGGTTTGATCACCGCCAGGAGGCAATTGAAAAGCCGGAACGAGGAGAGATTCAATTTCGTATCCGCACAAAGAAGGGTGAGATACGCTGGATCGAACATGCCTGCCAGGGGGTACGCGATGGGCGAAACCAATTTTTAGGTTTCCGCGCCAGTAATCGTGATATAACAAGAAGAAAACAGTCAGAGGAATCTTTAATTGAAAGCCAAAAAGAAGCCAGATTGCTCACTCGAAAACTGCTGAACGCCCAAGAAACGGAGCGGGCACTTCTTGCCCGTGAACTGCACGACGATATTACCCAAAGGCTGGCTATTTTGAATATCGAGGTGGACGAACTGGAGATGAAACACCCGTCTTTATCCAGGTTTTTAAAGGAAAAACTGCAAAAAATTGGAAAACATCTTGGGGAGCTTTCATCTGATATTCATATGATTTCACGCCAACTTCATCCCTCTATTTTATACGATTTAGGATTGGTTAAAGCGGTTGAGATCGAAAGCAATAATTTTTTTCGAATTTATGGCATATCACCGACTCTGGATCTGGATACGACAATTGAAGATGTTCCCAAAGAGACAGCCATTTGCATATATCGCATCCTGCAGGAGGGATTAAAAAACATCGGCAAACATGCCAGGGCAAAACATATCCAGGTTCGGCTTTACAAAAAAAATGATTCTATCTGTTTATTGCTGAAAGACAATGGTATCGGGTTTGAACACAATTCGACTGTTGAAATGGCAGGAATCGGGCTGGCCAGCATGGCAGAGCGGGCTAGCATGATCGACGCCGATTTTTCTGTTGAATCCGGCCCCGGCAAAGGAACGACCATAAAATTGAAAACGCTTTCACATTTAAATCAGATGAATATGACGAGGTAAACCATGCGCAAGACGCGTATTTTGTTGGCAGATGATCATCAGATCGTTCTTGAGGGGTTGAAAAATCTTCTTGAGCCGGAGTTTGAAATTGTTGGAACCGTTGAGGATGGAAGGGCTCTGGTGGCAGAGGCTCTAAAACTACATCCCGACCTCATTGTGGTCGATATCTCTATGCCGCTGCTTAATGGCATCGAAGCTGTGCGTCAGATTAAAAAAATGGATGAACAGTGTAAAGTCATCTTCCTCACCATGCATCCGGATGTGGTCTATGCTGCTAGTGCCTTTGATGCCGGCGCATCCGGTTATGTCTTGAAGAATTCAGCATCTCGTGAACTCGTAACGGCAATTAAAGAGGCCTTGCAAGGCAAGATATATGTAACGCCGATTATCGCCGGGGAGTTAATGCAAACTTATAAAAAATCCCGCCCCGGTGAAAACTTAATGGTCAGTAAACTTACCGACAGACAAAAAGAGATTTTGCACCTTGTCGTCGAAGGATATTCTGCCAAAGAAATCGCCAATATGCTTTCCATTTCTCCCCGAACAGTTGAAACGCATAAGTACAATATGATGCAAGAATTAAATCTCAAAACCACAGCCGATCTGATTAAGTTTGCCATCAAGAATAATCTCACAACCCTCTGATACGTATTTTTACTGATTAATACGTATTTTTTGCCAGCATATGTCAGTAAATTCTTTTCTCAAAATCTGTAATTCTCCGAATTGATTTCACTCAACGTCTGCGCGATAACCGCTATAGTCAGTTGTCTTAATATTCATATTGCGGCATTGACCTGAGGCGTCCCTTCTAACCATCAATCATATTAGCTCATGTGCGATTTTCTTCAGAAAATTAAGGCAATTCAATGAAAAAAAGAACTGTTTTATTGGCAGACAGGCATATGGCGACACTGGACAGTATCAGAGGATTATTGAAAACCAAGTTCAATTCAATCGTTATGGTATGTGATGAGAAGTCGCTTACAGAGATGCTGCCAAAAATAGATCCGGACCTTGTCTTGCTTGATCAGTCCTTTATCGTTACCCAGGCGCCTGATGTTGTTTCTCTGGTGAATAAATACGATCCGGGCCTAAAAATCATTGTGTTAAGCACATACGAAGAACCGGAGTATATGCAACAATGCATGTCATCTGGCGCTTCAGGATACATTCTCAAGCGGTCGGCAGCAAAGGAAATAATCCAAGCTATTGATAAAGTGTTGAGCGGGGAAACGTACAATACCTTAAAGTAAGGGTTCATTGTTAAGAGAGGGGGGCAGGATGTCGAAAATGAGAAATCCAGCGCGAAAATCCAGACAAAGTCGGGCAAATCCAAACAAGGCTAAGCCAACGAAAATAGACACAAAAGAGGCAGTTGATTCTGCAAATTCGACGAAAAAACCGAATCAGCGGACGAATGTATCTGACCACCCCAATACACTCCGGAGCTATCTGGCGAATATCAGCAAATACCAGCTTTTGACGCGGGATCAAGAGCGAGAGCTGGCTCTAAGACTACGTAAGAATGCTGATCGCCGGGCAACGCATGTGTTGGTGACTTCCAATTTAAGGCTCGTCGTGAAGATCGCCCTGGATTATAAGAGACTCTGGATGCAAAATCTGATGGACCTCATCCAGGAGGGCAATATCGGGCTGATAAAAGCGGTTGAAAAATTCGATCCGGACAAAAATGTCAAATTTTCATATTACGCCTCATTCTGGATTAAAGCGTATATCGTCAAGTATTTAATGGACAACTCTCGCCTGGTAAAAATTGGAACCACACAGGCGCAAAGAAAACTATTTTTCAGACTCAAAAAAGAAAAACAGAAATTGCGGGATATGGGATTTGAGCCGAAGCCAGAGCTTATTTCAAAGCGGTTGGGAGTGCCAAAAAAGGAAGTTGTCGAAATGGACCAGCGCCTCAGCGCGTGGGATGTATCTCTCGATGCGCCTATAACAGATGATTCGGATACCACCAGAATCGAATTCATGAAAGCGCCCGCTGAATCCATTGAAGAAAAAATATCCAAAAAGGAATTTAATGTCATACTTCATCAAAGAATTGCAGAATTCCGAAAAGAAATGAACCAGCGTGAGCTTGATATTTTTGATATGCGCATTTTTACTGAAAATCCCAAGACGTTAGCAGAGATCGGCAAACAGTATGGAATATCAAGAGAACGTGTTCGTCAAATTCAAAAGAACATCATCTCAAATATGAAGGATTCATTCAGGCGCACACTGCCCGATTATGCCGCACACGCTGAAGGCGTTTTCGGGAATTCATAGCGGAGTCGTTTCGCAGAGAAGATGGCTTACAAAAAGGTCTTTAAGGTTGGGAAGACTCCCCGGCATCGATCTTACAAACTTACAAACATTTTAATCCATGGAGGATCTATGAGCATCATCGACAATTTGGTCTCTCACCACGGTGTTTTGCGTCAGCTCTTTAAACAGTCTATGAATGACCCCAAAGTTTTTGACGAATTTATGCGCCACTTGGTCGTTCACCATACCCTGGAAGAAAAATATTTTTATGACATTTTGCAAACCTTCCCTGAGGCTGAGCACGATGCACTGGAGGCGGTCAACGAACATCATATTATAGAACTCATTATCAAGGATGCAGAAGGATTTCCAAATGAACACGAACATTTTCCAGTTAAAATCGAAGGGCTGGGTGAATATACAACGCATCATTTGGATGAAGAGGAGGCTGATATATTTCCAATGTCCCAGGGTGTGATCCCGCCTGAAGATCTTGAAACACTCGGCAAACTTTTTGTCGAAGCCAAGGATAACGCTTTAAACATCAAAGTTCCTGAGGTCCCCGGCGCGATCGCCAATCGCGCTGCCAAGTCCGAAAAAGGGCCTAAGGCCAAAGTAATCGGCGATGCCACCATCACCGCTATGGGGCTGGGCATCGGCGGTCTAAAAACGTAATGGGTGTATCGTTGCAAATCATTATCGCATTCAGTGAAAGGAGATCTAATGGATATTTTAAAAAGAGAACTGGCGCCGATTCCCGCTGAAGCCTGGATCGAAATCGATGAACAGGCGATCAGCAGCCTAAAAGCGATGCTTTCTGCCCGGCAGGTGGTTGATGTTTCCGGGCCGATGGGAACCGATTTTCCCGGTGTCCCTGAGGGGCGTCTTGAATTTCCCAAAAAGCAGCCCAAGGGGGGTGTTTCATGTGGCATTCATAAGGTGCATCATCTTGTTGAAACCCGGATTCCATTTGAGCTGGACATCAGGGAATTGGACAGCGTGGTTCGGGGTGCCAAAGATGTAAACCTTGACAATTTAGAAGATGCTGCCCGGAAAATTGCTCTGTTTGAAGAACAAGTCGTATACCATGGCTTGCCGGAGGCCAATATCAAAGGATTGGCATTGTGTGCTGAGGGTGAATGCCTGACGCTGAACTCAAAACCTGCGCAATTGCTGGAAGCCGTTGCCGAGGGCATCACCGTTTTCGCCGGGCGCTCTATTGAGGGGCCTTATTCTTTTGTCGTGGGACCGAAGCTATGGAAGGTCATGTCGGCCACGCTGCAAGGCTACCCTGTTAAAATGCAGGCTGAAAATATCCTCAACGGTCAGGTGGTTTTGAGTCCCTATCTGACCGGCAAATATGCAAACGAGGCTTTCATGTTGTCACAGCGCGGCGGTGACCTGGAGCTTATTTTAGGCCAAGATCTCGCAGTGGGATATGAGTCGCACACAACCGATACGGTAAAACTGTACTACACCGAGTCCTTTACATTCCGGATTCTTGAGCCTGCTGCTGTCATCCACTACCAGTCTGGCAAATAAGCACGTTTTATTAAACCCGCAGCCCGAACCTGTGAACCAAAAATAAGCCGGATGTCTGCAGCTGCATCGATTGGGACGGCAACAATATGATTCTGACACAAAAATTTGAAAATGATCAAGTCACTAATTGATGCGGATGTTCTGCGATTTTTAAGAATATAGTAAATCGATTTGAATACAAAATAAGCTTAAAATAAAGTCAGATTGGAGGCGTTTATGAATGCTGAAGTTTTTACAGTGTCTGTCGAAGGGTTTGAAATAGTCAATCACATTCTGACACTTGGGTACGCTGCGATGGCAGCCGCCTTGCTATTTTTTATCCTCACCAAAAACAATTGCCTGCCAAAGTACCGGATGTCATCGGTCATATCGGTTGTTGTCATGGTATCGGCATTTTTACTTCTGTTCATACAGAAAGAAAGCTGGACGGCTGCGTACGCCTTCAATGGGCAGGCCTATGCGCTGAAGCCCGGAGCGGATCTGTTCACCAACGGCTACCGGTACCTGAATTGGCTGATTGATGTGCCCATGTTGTTGATCCAGATACTGTTTGTTGCTGAGATCGTCGGGACCGAACGCGCCAAATACATCACCCGGTTTTCATTTTCAGGCTGTATGATGATCATACTCGGTTACATCGGCCAATTTTACGAGCCTGGCCGGCTTAACGAGAATATTTTCTGGTGGGCTTTTTGGGGAATTGTCTCAACGCTGTTCTTTATTTATGTGTTGGTCCTCATCACCCGGGTGATCAATGACGGAAAGGCCCGTATGGAAGACTCCCCGCGCAAGGTATTCGGCGCGATTCTCCCGCTTTTTTACATTGCCTGGTGGCTATACCCGATAGCTTATGCGGCACCGATCTTAATGCAGGCCGGTGTTTCCTATGAGATTACTATTGTGAGCCAGCAGGTTATTTATACCATTGCAGATATCGCTTCCAAGGTCATCTACGGCATTATGCTAACGGTAACGGCTTCAATGCTGAGCGAACAGCAAGGTTTTGCGATTGCTTGATTAATGAGCAGTGTACGTGTAGCCGATGAGGCTGTTAAATAAAACTGGGGTCAACCAGGTGACAAATTGAAAATACGATTCATCTCATCTGTTGTCCAGCCATGTGGAAGGCTGCGAGCATGACTTTGACAATGGTCCATTGTGACACTGACGATGCGCTTCATGCTGTCGTTGTCGGGGCCGGATTCGGCGGAATGGCCTCGGCTTTGAGGCTCAGGGCGTTGGGGTATCGCGTTACCCTCATTGATCGGATGAAGCGCCTGGGAGGGCGTGCGCAGGTTTTCAAAAAGGACGGCTTCACATACGATGCCGGCCCCACTGTGATAACGGCTCCGTTTTTGTTCGAGGAGCTGTTCTCACTTTATAACGAAAACCTTTATAATTATGTCGATCTAAGGCCGCTTGATCCGTGGTATCGTATCGTTTTTTCAGATCGAAGGGAATTCAACTACGGTGGAACGGTAGAGGACACATTGAGAGAAATCGAGCGATTTAATCCGGGTGACCGTAAAGGGTACCTGCGATTGCTTGATATGTCTCGCAAGATTTTCGACGTCGGTTTCGATCAACTGGCCGATAGACCCTTCCATCGCCTTTCTGACATGGTCGCCCAGGTGCCGAAACTTATGCGTCTTCAAAGCTACAGGAGCGTATACGGGATGGTGTCGCGCTATATCCGGGACCCTTACCTGCGCCAGATATTCAGTATTCACCCTCTATTGGTCGGCGGCAATCCGTTTGACACAACTTCGATATACACCTTGATCCACTATCTTGAGAGGCGGTGGGGCATACATTACTGCATGGGAGGGATGGGCTTTTTGATTGATGCGCTTGGCGACTTGATGCGCCGCCAAGGTATCCATTTGCGGCTCGGCACAACTGTTGAGCGAATTGTGAATAAAAATCAACGTGCGGGCGGGGTCATCATCGAAAATAACGAGCAGTTGCGATCCGACATTGTCGTCATGAATGCTGATCCTCCATACGTCTACACGCGTATGATGCCGGAAGACCACGATAGTCCCGTAATTGATCAACGCATCAAACACATGACTTACTCAATGGGCTTGTTCGTGCTTTATTTTGGGACTTCCCGCCGGTACGATGAGATAGCGCATCATACCATCTGGCTGGGGCCACGGTTCAAAGGGCTACTCAAGGATGTTTTTGACCACAAGCGCCTGGCAGATGATCTCAGCCTTTATCTTCACCGTCCCACCGCAACGGACAGGACCATGGCGCCGGAGGGATGCGACAGTTTCTATGTTCTTTCTCCGGTGCCGAATCTTAAAAGCGGAATAGATTGGCGGCGCGTGGGTGACAGGTATCGAGACCGCATTTTGGATACTCTGGAATCGCATTTGCTTCCCGGTCTGAAGCGCCACATCGTCCACTCATTTTACATGACTCCGCTTGACTTTGAGCGAAATTATCTCTCCCTGTGGGGAAGCGGCTTTTCCATTGCGCCCAAATTCACCCAGTCGGCCTGGTTTCGGTTCCATAACAAAAACAAGCGGCTAAAGGGCTTATATTTTGTCGGCGCCGGCACCCACCCCGGCGCCGGCCTGCCCGGTGTGCTCAGTTCGGCCAAGGTATTACAGAACGTGATTGATCATCGGCATATCCGTTATGTGTCAGATTAAACAGAAAGGTATCATCAATGGAAATCCACTCATGTGCAGCACCCTATAGCAGAATCAATCATCAGGGCAGCGCCCAAAAGACAATGGCGCGTCATGCCAAAAGCTTTACCTGGGCTGCTAGTCTGTTTTCTCGCCAAACAGCGGCTGACGTCGCCGTTTTATATGCATTCTGCCGATACGTAGATGATATCGCTGACCATCAAACAGCATATGTTGCCGGGCACAAATTAGGTAACATCCGCTCCGATCTAAACGCCGCCTTCAGTTGCCAGCCGGATGTGCAGGCTTTCATAGATTTGGCGCAACAAATTGGAATCGACTCCCGGCTTCCGCATATACTCGTCGACGCCATCAAATCCGACACCGGCAAAGTTAGAGTAGAATCATGGGACGATTTGATTCGCTATGCATACGGTGTGGCTTCAACAGTGGGCTTAATGATGTGTGGCGTCATGAGGGTCAAGGATCCGGTTGCCCTGCCGTTCGCCGTCGACCTGGGCATAGCGATGCAATTGACCAACATTGCAAGAGATGTCGTCGATGATGCCCGCAACGACCGTATTTATCTGCCGCATGAAATGCTGGGAATAGATGTCGAGCCGCACCACATTTTAAACGGCAGGCCCGATATCAGACGGCGAATCACCAATGCCAGAGAACAGCTTCTTGACCGTGCTGCACAGTATTATCGAAGCGCTGATAAAGGAATGCGATTTATCCCGTTTCGCGCACGTTTAGCGGTAATTACTGCAGCGCGTCTTTACGAAGCCATTGGCCTGCGTATTCGGTCAGAAACTATTTGGGGCAGCAGGGCTTTTGTCAGAGATTCGGAGAAAATATGGCGAACTCTTTGCGCTGTCGGCAGCGTGCTGTTTAACCCGTTTTACTGGAACGCCGGTCGTCAGCCGCATCATGATATGAAATTGCACCGGGCGCTCAAAGGGCTGCCTGGAACCCATAGAGGTTATTGATGGAAAGGGTTTATGATGTCGCCATTGTCGGTGCGGGCTGCTCCGGTCTGTCGCTGGCGGTCGAGCTGGTTCACGCATTATCTGGCGATCGGCGCATTGCTGTGCTCGAACCCCGCCGCTCGTACCATTTTGATCGCGTCTGGTGTTTCTGGAAGACTGCAACGCACCGGTTTTCGCACGCTGTCGGCCATGAGTGGCGCCAATGGAAGGTCCGGTTCGGCCGACGTGAGCTGATGCAGGCATCTTCGCAATTTCCCTATCAGTGTCTGCCCGCTGATGCCTTCTATGAAGCTGCTTTGGATACCATCAACCGGTCCCCATCGACCGATCTTTTCCTTCAAACGGCCGTAACGGATATCGTTGAAAATAAGAGTGATGTTTGCATTTCGACAAACAGGGGTACCTTCAGAGCGCGGATCATGTTTGACGGCAGAAATGATGGTCATCAACTATCAAAATTGGGTTGTCTTCTACAGCATTACACCGGTCAAAGAATACGAGCTCACAGACCGGTATTCGACAGCAGGACCGTCACACTCATGGACTTCGACGTTACACAGCGCCACGGCATAACCTTTGTCTACGTGCTGCCTTTTTCTGAGAGCGAAGCGCTTGTCGAACCCACCGTGATTTCTCATTTGCCGCTTGAAACCGACGTATATATTAAATTGATCAGAGATTATTTGAGTGATCGCTTTGACCTGAACAACTATGAGGTTCTATTTCAGGAGCAAGGCGTTATTCCCATGACAGCGGAACTCTCGCCGCCGAAAATGCCGACGCGTTTGATACCTATCGGCACAGCGGCAGGGATGGTAAAAGGAAGCACAGGATACGGCTTTCTTCCCATTCAAAAGTGGAGCCGGGCAGTTGCCGGGGATATCGCTGCTGGTCGGCATCAGCGGCTGCCAAAGCCACGTCCATGGCTGTCTACCTACATGGACAGGATTTTTCTTTCATTTTTAGCGGCGCATCCATCAGAAGCACCGGAGGTATTTTTTCACCTTTTCCAGCGCGTGCCGGCTGACCGGCTGGTGCGGTTCTTATCCGATAAGGCATCGGTTATCGATATTTTTCGGGTAATTGCAGCAATGCCGAAGCGCCCTTTTATACGCCAGGCAGGACGGGTTAGCCTTGCTGGAGGCACAGCGTCGTGATCGCTCGGATGACATCTCGCAGTTGGTTGGCTCGCCACGCATTTGCATTTAGCTGCATTGGCGTGGTTGCCATTATCGGAAGCGTACTTTTTGGACCCGGTTCGACCGAACTGCACATCAAGCTGCTCATCGTTTTGTTGCCCTTTGTGGGGATTCCGCACGGGGCGCTTGATTACGCCCTGGCTAAACAATTTCTGCAACCGCGAATCGGAAAAGCCTGGGCGCTTTACTTCTTGACGGCTTATGTGCTCACTATGGCAATTGTGCTGGTAGCGTGGTGGATCCATCCAACTGCCAGCTTTGTTGCATTTCTTGCCCTGACGCTCTACCATTTCGGGGCGGGCGACAGCTTAGCAACACACTCAACCCCGCTGTTGGTCCGCATCGCTGAGATTCTCGCCCGTGGCGGGCTTGTGCTGACATTGCCAGCCGTATTTAACCGGCAGGAGATTTTGCAGCTGTTTTCATATCTGATTTCGGAGCCGGGCGCCCGAAGCGTGGTTTCAATGCTGGTCGCAATCATGCCCGTTTTTGTTGTCTGCCTGCTTGTATGCATAACCTGGGCCGGGTTCCAATTCATTCGCCGCAAAGAGCTGCTTTTTTTGCTGCCAGCCATCGAGCTGGCGGCACTGGCAGCACTTTTTTGCATCCTTCCGGCCCTGCTGGCCTTCGGCGTCTACTTTAGTTTTTTGCATTCTATTCGCCACATGCTCCGGCTGTCGGGCAATACCGCATCGGGCTCTGCCTTGTCTGCCGTCGCCGGTATGATGCGAATGGCGCTGCCCGTCACCGCGGCGACTCTGGCGCTGGGCGGATCGGCCTATTTGTTGCTCAGCGGTGTCAGCTTCGACATGCCCGAACTGGTCCGTGTCATCTTTATCGGCATCGCCTGCATGACCTACCCGCACGCGCTGGTCGTTTCACTGGCGGAGCACGCGGGTGCCATCCCGATTCAGTGTAAGGTGCCCGCCAAAATGAAAATGGAATTGCCGCACTAGTATTTTTATAGCTTGCAGCTTGTAGTTCAGTGACCGACGTACTGACATTAAGGCGATGTGGTTAGCGCTATTATGATTGCAACCAGTTCCAGCAATATCTCCTTCTTTTGGGGCTGGGATTCGGAGGCACGGTTCGATTGTTATTTTGATTGCATGTTTTGCTCTGCGCTAATGGCTCGATTTCATTTTTTATCTGATTGCAACGGCATTGGTTCTTATGGCGGAGTTATTTAACAGTACGATCGAAGCGTTAAGCGATTTTGCTGAAGTCAGGAAAAATGAAAAGATCAATGGACGTTTTATTGCACGCTCTCTCTTGACCACCGGGTATCCCGGCATAATGTTTTTACTTTATAAAACTCATTTAACTGGCAGAAGAATTGAATGACGCACAGTAGCAGACAAGACCGCCCTGACGCCGGGTGGAAATTCGACAACAGCTACACGATGTTGCCGGAGGCTTTTTATGTCCGGTTGAATCCAGTCCCGGTGCGCACACCGAAACTCGTGATTTTCAACGTGGCGCTGGCGCAGTGTTTAGGGCTGAATCCTGATGTCCTAATGGGCGACGAGGGCTCCGCCGTTTTCTCGGGCAACAAAATTCCCGAGGGGGCCGAGCCTCTCGCTCAGGCTTATGCCGGGCATCAATTCGGCTTTTTCACCATGCTTGGCGATGGGCGGGCAATATTGTTGGGCGAGCAAGTGACGCCGAAAGGTGCGCGCTTCGACATCCAGTACAAAGGGTCTGGCAAGACCCCGTTTTCGCGGCAGGGAGACGGGCGGGCTGCCTTGGGGCCGATGCTTCGGGAATACATCATCAGTGAGGCCCTGCACGCACTGGGCATACCGACAACCCGCAGCCTCGCGGTGGTGACCACAGGTGAACCGGTGTTGCGTGAAACTGCCCTGCAGGGGGCAATTCTCACCCGCACGGCGGCTAGTCATATCCGCGTGGGCACTTTCGAGTATGCGGTGGCGAGGGGCAAGCCCAACGAAATCCGTACGCTGGCCGATTACACAATCCGTCGCCACTTTCCTGATCTGACCACGAACGGCAATCCTTATCTTGCTTTGCTTGGGGCCGTCATGGAGCGGCAGGCATCCCTGGTAGCTCGCTGGCAGCTGGTTGGCTTCATCCACGGCGTCATGAACACGGATAACATGGCCCTTTGCGGTGAAACCCTCGATTACGGTCCCTGCGCGTTCATGGACGCCTGCGATCCGAATACCGTTTTCAGTTCCATCGATCACAGCGGTCGATACGCTTACGGTCAGCAGCCGCAGATCGCCCAGTGGAACCTTGCCCGGTTTGCTGAAACGCTGTTGCCGTTAATTAACAAGGATCCGCAAGAGGCCGCATCGATGGCAAACGAGAAAATCTATGGATTTTCAGACATTTTCCGTCATTACTGGCTGGCGGGCATGCGGGCCAAACTGGGACTGTTGAATCAGGAAGCGGACGACGGCGCCCTGGTGGAGGACCTGCTTGATTGCATGCATCGACAAGGGGCGGATTTTACCAACACCTTTCGCGACCTATCATCGGGTTCCTTGCCGGAAGCCTCTGTTTTCCGGGCCCCGGATTTTAAGCAGTGGTTCGCGCGCTGGCAGGCCCGGCTAAAACGGCAACCCGATTCCTGGGAGGCAGCCTGCCGGCTCATGCACACCCACAACCCGGCGGTCATTCCCCGCAACCACCGTGTGGAAGAGGCATTGGAGGCGGCTGTGGAGCGGGCCGATTTTACGGTCATGGAAAAACTGCTGGGTATTCTGTCCCAACCCTATCAGGATTTGCCGGAAAAGGTCGACTATCACCTGCCACCGCCGCCTTCGGCACAGCCCTATCGAACCTTTTGCGGGACGTGAGGCCATCGACATTTGCCACCCGTTACAGACCATCCTGCCGGTTGTCTTCAGGGGGGTCCTTTACTTTAAAGCCATACAATTACTGTTGACCATTTAATGTGGTTTGTGCCGAACTATCAGACGCATAGCTAATTTTAAGGGGAGCGGGGCGACTCTTGATCGCTAACCGGCTCAAGGCGTATAAGACTGCCGTTGGATTCGTCAGTCAGCACATACAGCAGCTCGTCGGGCCCCTGGCGGACATCCCTTACCCGCTGGCCGATACGCAGGGCAGACTGGCCGACAACCTGGCCGGCCTCATTCAGGTCGATGCGCCGAATGTCCTGGGATTTCAGACCGCCCACAAACAGGTCTCCCCTCCATTTTTCAAACTGCTTGCCGGTGTAAACCACCATTCCGGAAGGTGCAATGGCCGTCATCCACACCGCCACAGGATCGACCATGCCGGGTTTGGATGTGTGCGGCGATATTTTGGACCCGTCAAAATATTCACGACTGAAGGTTACTGTTGGCCAACCGTAATTTTTGCCCGCCTGGACGAGATTGAGCTCATCGCCTCCCAAAGCGCCGTGCTCTGACGCCCAAACCATCGAACGCAGAGGATCGTATGCCATTCCCTGAATATTGCGGTGGCCATAGCTGAAGATCGCTGGTTGGGCATCGGCAGAGTTGGTAAAAGGATTGTCCGGCGGAACAGAGCCGTCATCTTTCAAACGCAGGATCTTTCCCAAATGGCTCTGGCGGTTTTGCGCTTGCTTGCGAATCCAATCGCCGTCCAGTCTGACCGGCGGATTCCCCCCGTCGCCGATGGAAACAAGCAAGGTTTCGTCTTGCAGCCATAGCAGGCGTGAGCCGAAATGCTGGCCGCCGAATTTGTTGGTCGCCACTTCAAAAATCACCTGCCAGTTTTTAAGCTGGTTACCGTTTAAAACAGCAGCTGCCACGCGGGTGCGATTGGCAATTTTATTGCCATGCGCATAAGTGAAGTAGATTCGGCGGTTTTTTTCAAATCGGGGGTGCAGACTGACATCAAGCAGTCCGCCCTGCCCGGAATCAAAAACCTCCGGAACTCCGGCAATCGAACCAGAAGCAAGCCGGCCATCCTGCACCCGTCGCAGCCTTCCCGGTCGCTCGGTAACGATTATATCACCGTTGGGCAGCCAGGCCATGCCCCAAGGATGCTCCAGCCCCTGTAGAAGCGCTACGGCACGAAAACCCCTCTCGGCCGGGACATCACTTTGGGTGATGTAGGATTTCGCCAGAAGCAGATCGGTGCACATTACCAGAGAAAAAAAGAGTATTGCAAAACTCAAACGCGGTTTCATAATGGACCCCTCTACGGTTTTGATTTTTTTTGCTTCCTGCGCTGACGAAGCGCCTTTTCAATTTCCACCAGAAAAAAGACCAGCAAGGCGAAGCCCAGTATTTTAGCCCAATCCGCCAACCCAATGGGAGCACTCTTGAATATAAAATTAGCTTGGGGCAAATAAGTGAAAAGCATCTGCAAAATCACCATAACCGCTACACCGGCGAACGCCCAGGGGTTCGTAAATAATCCGATGCGCAATACAGAATAATTTAAAGAGCGGCTGTTGAACAGATAAAAAATTTCGGTAAATATAAACACGTTTACCGCAATCGTGCGTGCCCGATCAATATCCATTCCGCGCAATTCCGCCAATTCGAACAAACCAAAACCACCTATCAACATCAAAAACCCCACAAAAAAAATGCGGAAAACCAATTCCCCGGTCAAAATAGGCAGCTTGGGATCGCGCGGCGTACGCTGCATGATATCCGATTCCCGCGGCTCAAATGCCAGCATTAATCCGAGCAGCACGGCGGTGCTCATATTTATCCACAGAATCTGTATCGGCAGGATCGGCAGTGTCACACCCGCGAAAACAGCTGCAAGTATGACCAAACCTTCACCGAGATTTGTCGGCAGCGTCCAGACTATAAATTTAATTAGATTGTCAAACACGCTTCTGCCTTCCTCGACGGCGGCAACAATAGTGGCAAAATTATCATCCAACAGCACCATATCCGCTGCTTCCTTGGCAACCTCAGTGCCTTGATGCCCCATGGCAACGCCGATATCGGCCTTGCGGAGCGCCGGTGCGTCGTTGACCCCGTCGCCCGTCATGGCAACAACATGTGATTCTTCCTGCAAGGCCTCCACCAGCCGCAGCTTCTGCTCCGGCGTCACTCGTGCAAACACAAATGCGCTATTTGCAACTTCGGTGAGGCGCTCGTCGTTCATCTCAGCCATCTCAGCACCTTGGACAACAGGCTGCTGTCCGTCTTCGGAGGGGTCGTACATTTGGATTTGATTTGCAATGGCTTCAGCGGTCAAGGCATGGTCACCAGTGATCATTTTCACTTCAATGCCCGCTCGCCGGCATCTCTCCACCGCCTTGTACGTGCTTTCCCGCGGCGGATCCATCATTGCCTGGAACCCGAGAAAAATAAGATCATTCACTTTTTCCGCCCGTTCGATTCCCTGATCGTCACTGAGCGGTTTGGATTTGGCGAAAGTCAGTACCCTCAGGCCTTTAGCGGCGAGATCTGTTGCCGCCTGAGATATATCGGCGTGATTCAACCCGATCAGTTCGCCATTTTTGTTCAGTGTTGATGTGCAGCGGTGCAACATCGTCTCGAGGGCGCCTTTCATGTAGATGCAGCGTTCGCCAGTATTCGGGTTCGAATTTAAGGTGGCCATGTACTGTCGACCGGAATCAAATGGAATTTCGTCATCGCGAGGGAGGTTTTTGCGAAGCAGCTCGAGATCGATACCGGCCTTGACTGCCGCGACAATCAGGGCTCCTTCAGTGGGATCGCCGTCTATTCTCCATTGCCCTTCATTTTCCGAATACATACTATCATTACACAATACACCACAAATCAGGCATTCGCGGAAGGACTCGGAATCAAGGGCGGAGGCGTCCCCTCCAATGGGTTTGATTTCTCCATCAGGGTTGTAGCCGGACCCGTCCACAGAATAACTGCCCGCTGCCGTGAAGATCTCCTGCACCGTCATTTCATTCTGGGTCAGGGTACCGGTTTTGTCGGAACAGATGACTGTCGTACTACCGAGTGTTTCGACTGCTGGAAGCTTTCGGATGATGGCCTGACGTTTGGCCATACGAGACACCCCCATGGCCAACATGATGGTTATGGCCGCCGGCATACCCTCAGGGATCGCGCCTACTGCAAGGGCAACGGCAGCCAGAAACATGTCAACCAGCGGTTCACCGCGCCACAACCCCACAAAGAAAGTCAAGCCTGCCAGCAGTAAAATGACGACCAGCAGGTAGCGGCTGAACTGGGTGATTTTGCGCGTCAGCGGCGTCTGCAGTTCGGTTGCGGTCGAAATCAGCTTCGAAATGCGACCCACTTCGGTTTTGTCTCCGGTGGCCGTCACGATACCCGTCGCTCGGCCATAGGTCACCAGTGTTGAGGCATAGGCCATGTTGATGCGATCCGCCAATGGCAGGCTGCGGTCCAAAGAATCATGCACTTTGTCAACCGGAACAGATTCGCCGGTCAAGGCAGATTCGTCCACACGCAATGTATGAACATCGAAAAGGCGCATGTCGGACGGCACTTTCTCGCCGCTTTGCAGCAGAACAATGTCGCCAGGAACAAGGACCGCCGCATCCACTCTCTCCTGCCGGCCGGATCGAATGACCGTAGCTTCGGTCTTCATGGACTGCGCCAGAGCTTCAATAGCCGCCACGGCTTTTGACTCCTGCAGAAAGCCGATGATGGCGTTGATCAGAATGACGCCGGCTATAAAAGAGGACTCAACCCATTCCTGCAGAAAAATGGTCACCACAGCAGCGGCAATGAGGATGTAAACCAGGGGCTGGTGAAATTGCTGCATGAACAGCAGCAGTGGATTTTGCTTCTTTTTCGGTGTGAGGATGTTGGGGCCGAAATGCGCCTGGCGGCGACGTGTTTCAAACTGGTCAAGACCGAATTCCAGATTGCTGTCAAGAAAACGAGCGGCATTTTTGGGGTCTGTTGCATGCCAGTGTCGGCTAAAAAGTGTCTCCATTCAAAAAACTCCTTGTCATCAGTTGTAGCTGGTATTTTTCGTTGAGATAAAGTTGAGCCCATATGCATTATAAGATGGCCACTGGACACCTTGTTTCTGAGTGTCCGGTTCTGCCATTTGCCCATGGCAAGCGCCTGCTTTTGGCAAGTTCTCCATAGTGTTTGCCGAATTAAAAACTGGATACTTGACATTTTTCGGCGCCGATATATTTTTTTGGTTCCAACTTAGTTATTATTAGAACTCAATTTACCAATTCAACAAAAAAATAAAAAAAAGGAAGCGAAGATCATGGCCGATATGAACAAGTTGTTAGGTCAGCTGCTTGGAAGCGGTGCGGCTGGCGGTTTTGCCGGTGGATTGGCCGGCGGACTGGCCGGCAATCTATTAACCAACAAATCGGGCCGCAAAATGGGCAAAAAAGCCCTCAAAATGGGTGGAATTGCTGCCGTCGGAGCGCTCGCCTATGCCGCATACCAGCGGTACAGCTCCGGCCAAGGCACTGCTGATAACGTTGCACCTCAACCTGTTGATACTGAGCTTGCCCCGGCTCCCGAGGGATCGGCGTTCTTACCGGCCAAAGATGACTCGGCCGGTCAAGCGTCACTGGGATTGACCCTGGTTCGCGCCATGATTGCAGCGGCAAGATCAGACGGGCGGCTCGATGCTCAGGAAAGCCAGGCCATTTTTCAGCGGATCGAGTCGTTGGGTCTGGATCCCGAAAGTCGGGGCTTGCTGGTGGCGGAAATGGGGCGGCCGGTGGACATGGATGAGATCGTCGCAAGTGCTACCAGCCCCGAAGTGGCGGCTGAAATCTATATCGCCTCCTTGCTGGCTATCGATGTGGATACCGCCGCCGAGGAATCCTACTTGAATATGCTGGCTGCGCGTTTGAATATTCCGCCGGAGTTGGCCATAGAACTGCGCCGCCAGGTTGAGGCTCAAAGCGGTCATTAAGCCATGAAATTCGCAGGATGGTATTGCAGAGCGCGCTAACGAAATTCGGCCTTGATCTTGGCGCTTGCTTACGCCGGATACCGCTTTAGAAAATCCCAGGCGTATGTCGCCGGTAAAGTCAGCCAACGGCCAACATGAATAAAAAAGCACATATAAGACCAGCAAACAGAATACCTGCCATCGGCCAGCGGACCAGCCTTTGCTCGAGTTGATCCAATAAATCCTGTCGTATGAATCGTTTTGAAAAACGCTGGGTGATATCGTTGATATGCGCCTTTATAACCCCCGGGATTTGCAGCAATTTTTGGAGCCAATTGGAAATACGATCTAACGGTATGCGGTTAAACATTGCCAATATATCGCCGGCCGGTATGATGTGCTCTATTTTGCGATCGCTTTTGCGCCTAAAAAAATAAAAAATGCTGTAGAGGCCGACACTGAGACCTACCGGCCAGGTTGCAACCCACAGCGTTGTGGGGCTGAGTGCTTTGCTAACAGCCAGCCTGGCCTCAGCCAAATACCATACTGCGATGACGACAAGCATGACCACAAACATCCACGGCAGCCACAACCCCGCTGACAGATGATCGTCTTTGGATTGATCGGGTCGTATCAAACGCAAGAAACAAATCATCAATAGCGATGTTCCCACAGCAGCAAACGGCAGCAAAAAATTAAGCCATTCAGACCCGGGGCCCCCCAACAGATTAACGGTAGATTTTAATGCTGTTTTCGCAATCATGCCGCTGGTAAAAGGTGCCCCGGCCAGCGCTAAAGCTGCCAGGCCGGTTCCTCCCGCCAAGAAAACACGCATCCAATAATTTTTTACTGTGCCCGATGTGAAACCGACACTGAGGAAAAGCGCACCTTTGGCAAAACCGTGGTGGACGGCATAGACCGAAACTGCTGCGATCACCAAAGGTGCAGCATCGGGTAATAAAAGCCCTATTCCGATACCGGCTGTCATCAGGCCCATTTGACTGATGCTGGAATAAGCCAGAAGTGTTTTGGGATTTTTTTGATTCAGGCCCACGATCACCCCGAAAAAGGCAGCCAGCATGCCGGCAACAATGCAGGGTGAGCCCCAGATTGCCGCTGCAGGCTGTCCCCACGGAAGAAATCGCAGCCATCCGAGCAAGCCCGCTTTGATCATGGCACCGCTCAAGACCGCACTGGCCGGTGTCGGGGCCGCCGGATGCGCTAACGGTAGCCAAACATGCAACGGTAAGGCGCCGGCCTTGATGCCAAATCCAACCAGCACAAGCAAAATGACCAGATGGTTTAACGGTATCGATGTTATCGCATTCAGGCTTAATGAGCCGGTTGTCCGAAAAATCAGCGCCAATGCTGTGAACAGTAAAATTTCACCGACGATAACCAAAATGATATAGATTTTTCCAGCTCGAAGGGCATCCTTGTCCTGATTATGGACCACCAGACCGTAGGAAGAAAAACTCATTATCGCAAAAAACACATAAAAAGTGATCATATCCTGGGCGATAATCAGGCCGAAATTGCCGCTCATCGCCAGCAAATAAAAGAAAAAAAAGCGTGATCGACGAGGATCGGTGGCCAAATACCGCTGACCGTAGATCCCGGATAAAAACCACAACAGCGCCGTGAAAAATAAAAATGTGCGTGCAACGGCATCCAAGCCCAATTGTATTTCAAGTAGAAACCAGGTCAACTCGGCATGCCCGCCGAACGGGCCTGTTACACTTACAGCCAGAGCCGGCAAAGCCGACCATGGTGCCAATCTAAAAAAAGCGGTCCGCCACCCTCGAACGGCATAACAGAGGCCTAAAATAAGGGGCAACACCGCTGTCAAGATGATCAAAAGCTGATTTGAGAAAGATAATGTTGAATTCATAGCGATTATGGACTGTACTCTGCTGCTGCAATCAGGCGTGTCCACTCCAAGGGACTAAATGGTGCATCCGCCAGCAAACCGACCATCAGCGCCAAAAATGCGGTAATCAAAGGTGGTATAAAAAGCAACCAATGAGTTTCAAACCTGCCGAAAACATGCTCGGCGGGCCAGGTGTCAGGGGGCTCTTTGAACCAGGCCCTGTAAATGATCGGCAAAAAATAGCCGGCGTTCAGTATGCTGCTGGATAGCAGCACGAGGATAACCCAATCTTGGCCGGCGGCCAAAGCCCCTGTTCCCAGATACCACTTGCTGATAAAACCGGCCATCGGCGGTATGCCGATCATTCCCATGGCACCGATGGTAAATGCGGCCATCGTCCAGGGCATCCGGCGTCCCGCGCCGTTTATTTCGCCAACGTGATGGATGCCCAGAGTTTCGGCCAAATTTCCTGCGCAGAAAAAAAGAGTGATTTTCATTAATCCTTGATGAACCAGATGAACCACTCCGCCAATGGTCGCAATTGGACCAAAAAGGCCGGCCCCCAGAGCAATATAGGAAACCTGGCTCACCGTGGAATAGGCCAATCGCTTTTTTAATTCATCCTGGTATAGGGCCTTTACTGAGCCGTATATGATGGTAAAAGAAGCCAGATAGGCCAACGGATTTAGCAGTCCCAATTGCTGTGCCAGCTCAACACCGTAAACATCATACACAACCCTTACAATACCAAAGGCCCCGGCTTTAACGACGGCTACGGCGTGAAGTAAAGCACTTACGGGTGCCGGGGCGATCATTGCCATTGGCAGCCAGCCGTGTAGCGGAACCAGTGCCGCTTTTACCCCCAAACCGGCAATTAATAGAAAAAAAATGATTTTGAATTCATGATGATACTGCTGTGCAAAACCTGCCAGCATGCCCCCTGCCGTAAAATCCAGGGGGCCGACCAGAGATTTTAGCCAGGCGATGGCGAGCAGCAGCACCGTCCCACCGCTAAGGGTATAGGCTAGGTAAATTTGGCCGGCCCGCATGCTTTTATTTGTTCCGCGATGAACAACCAGCGGATAGGTGGAAATCGTCAACATTTCATAAAACAGCAAGAAGGTCATCAAATTGCCGGCCAATGCAATACCCATAGTTGAACTCACACACAAGCTGAAAAACCCAAAAAACCGGCTGCGGGGCTGTGGTGAATCTTCCAGGTAACCAATCGCGTAAATGGTGGTCACAAACCATAAAATAGCGGACAAAGCTGCGATGAGCACTGACATTTTATCGGCATGTAACACCAAATCCAAACCCGGCAATAATGGCAGACGCGTTTCGTAAACATGACCATTAAAAATACCCCAGATCATGACACCGATCAGCAGCATTTTGATCGAGGCGCCGAGCATGTTTAAAAGCGTACGCCAACCGTGGCGGGCTTCCGGCAACATGAAAATGATGATACCGGGAATCAGTGAGCTTAGAATAATGATTAGGGGCAAAAAAGCATCAAAACTCATGGCAAGACCATTTGAAGAACCGGGCCGCTCAGCGGGGAATCGATAAGCAGCAACGTCAACGGGTAGGGCGCGATGATCCCCAACACGAGTGTCAAAAGCGCTAACCCGAGGGCCGGGTATTGAAAGCTTAACGATATGGGGTGAGCGTCAACGAATTCCGTTTTATACGCAAATGTTTTGGAGAAAACCCTGAATATATAGGCGGCGGAAAACAGCCCGCCGGCTAAAATTAAAACCACCCACCACCACTGGCCGTGAACCAGGGCTGCGTTGATCAAAAGCCACTTGGCGATGAAACCACCGCTGGGTGGCAAACCAATTAGGCTGATACCCGCGATTGCAAAAGCGAAAACGGGTACCGGCAGGCAGCGAACGATACCAACCATATCATCGATATTATCGTGACCCAAGGCGTATCGGATAGCACCTGCCGAAAAAAATGCCGCTGCCTTGGCACAGGCATGCGCAAGAATAAAATAGATACACCCAAGCCAGGCTGTTACGCCATCTTTAAGTGTCCCAACCAGTGGAAAGACCAGAAATAAATAACCTAACTGCGCCACAGTTGAATAGGCGACTAAAAGCTTTAGGCGTTTAGCTCTAAGCGCATTGATTGAACCCCAAAAAACAGCTGCAGCGCCCATCAGGCCGAGGATATCGGAAATGGGTACCGTGACCGCCGTCATGAAAACATCAAACCAGAGCCGCAGCAAAAGATAAAAAGAAGCCTTAACAACCAGCCCGGATAGCGCTGCACTGACCGGAGCCGGCGCACTGGCATGGGCGGGAGGGAGCCAAAAATGCATGGGAAATAGAGCGGTTTTCATAATCAAACCGCCGGCCATCAGGGCTAAAGCGGTCAAGCAAGCCAATGAACCGTCAATGCGACTTCCGAGGGCACTCAAACTGAGTGTGCCTGTAAATGCGTATAAATAAACGACTCCCAATAAATAGATCAAAGATCCCAGTAGGCTTACGAGCAGATATCGCATGGCTGCTTTGAGCGCAGCACCACCGGCCAGGGCCACGAGGGCAACTGCAGAAAGACTGGTGAGTTCCAGGGTAACGTATAAATTGAAAATATCGCCGGATAGAAAAAGTGCGTTCAATGCTGCCCATAAAAACATCCATAACGGCCAAAAATAATCCGTGCTCGGGCGTTCGGGCTGGTCTTGAATCGGTTGCGTATGTGAAAAATACGACCTCGCATATACGGTTGTGCTCAGCGCCACAAGTGCTGTCAGGGCAATCATAGCGGTGGCAAGTCCGTCCGCATAAAGCTCGATTCCGAGCGGAGCACCCCAGCCACCAATCGCATACCGTTGAGAGCCCATTCGAACAACCTGCATACACAGCCCAATCGCTGGAATCGACATCGTAAAACCCAGGAGCAAACTCAAACCGGCCGCAATCCGTGGAAATAGAAATGTCAAAATTGCTGCGGCTAAGGGCAACGTTACAATCCATATCATCCACGGTATGGTATCAAAAAAAGACATATTATTCGGTTTTGCTTTGGGGTTGTTGAATGTGTTCGTCTAACTCGGAAATTCGACAGGCCAGCGTCAATGCCAAGGCAGTGGCGCTCACCGCGACCACGATCCCTGTCAAAACCATTGCATGGGGCACTGGATCGGACGGGGTATTCGGTGGTCGGTGTGCCACCGCCACGAGCATAAGAAATATGCCGCTGCCCATGATATTTAATGCCAGGATTTTGCGCAGGAGATGGTCATAAACGATTAATGCATAAAGCGCCATGGCGAATAAAATGATACCGACGATACAATAAAGGGTAACCGTATTCATTCTGTCCCGCCTTCGTTAATTTTGGGTCTCTGTAAGGGCTTTGAATATCGAATCAGTTTCGCAGACGTCCTCCCAGAAATAGCGCTGCCAGAGTCGCTCCGATAGAAAGCGCTGCAGCAGCCTCAATACATAAAATCAAACTGCCCGCCCAATCCAAGGGGTACTGTATGAAATTATTTTCAGCCAACATGACCATAAAGGCAATGATCAAAAACACCGAAAATCCCGCGATAAGCAATAATCTAAACACCCAAGAGGCTTTTGGCATGTCAGTGGAAGGACGGGTTACTAACCAAAACACACCCGCAGCCCCCAAAATGGCACCGGCCTGAAACGCGCCGCCAGGTGCATGCCCGCCAACCCATAGCATATACCCGGCTATAAGAATCATTAAAGGAACAAGAACTCGAACCATGGCGAACAATACGGGGCTAAATTTTTGTTTCGGGTCATTCGATGGTGCCTTGCTAAACGACCACGCGCCGACTACGACCAAAAGCAATACCCCTATTTCGAGCAACGTATCATATGCCCGAAAGTTCAGTAGCACGGCTGTGACCGGATTTATAACGCCACTGTATTCAATTTTGCCAAGAACTTGTTGCCGTAAACTTGGTGAGACGGCAGGCAAGGATTTTAAGGCCCATATCAAAAATGCAGACAGCACGATTATCAGAACGGATAAAATTCCGTTTGCAAAAGTAAATCGAGCCGAAGAATGATGAATCTTATGAATCATAGGACTGGAGGTGATCCAAAACGTTGGATGCTTTGCATGCTCTTGTCAGACTGGCTTTTTTAAGGTTTTTTTTTAGGCGGCTGATTTTTGGACATTCGTTTAAGAGCCATGATAAAAATTGCGCCGGTTAAACCGGCACCGATAGCAGCCTCTGCCAAGGCGATATCGACTGCCTGTAGCCGCAACCAGGCAACGGCCATGAGCATTCCAAATGAAATGAATAGCACAATCGCCTTAAAAAGATCTTTAGCTGTCAAAGCTGTCCATGCCAGACCTACAAGCGTCAGGGCAAGCAGCAAATCAAATATCGGTAAAGTGGCATTTATGGTTTCTTCCAAATTTTAATTCCTCTCCTAACAGCAGTATTGGCAACTATATGACAAACACCGGCACTTGAAATGAGAACCAAAATCCATGTCAAAAACAATTTTAATGCACTGGTCCAGACCTCTGCCTGGACAATTAGACCCATAACGATGAGTCCAAGGCCAAGATTATCTGCCTTTGTTAGCGCATGCGACCGTGTAAACACATCAGGAAGCCTTAAAAGGCCGATCGTACCGGCTAAAAAAAAGGGTACCCCCAGCAACATCATAACCAATCCCACGATTTCCCTAATATTCATTTTATGCTCCCGGTATTATTTGGAATTCTGCCAAAACCGCGATATAAATACTGTTGCGGTTACCGCCGACAGCAATGCAAATATCAACGCCACATCAACAAGGCTTGACATTTGCATCGCTTGTGAGAGTAACAGAATGATTGCCACTCCGGTGGTGCCCATAAGCTGAGCAGAAAGTATTCGATCCGCGCGGGTCGGTCCCCAAAAAACACGCAAAAGACCAATGACAAGCGTGATCAATATGAATGCTGCAATAGTTAAGTAGATCTGATCCAATTAGGGCCTCCTCCGGGATGGTTAGCTAATCCGAATCACTGCCCAGCAGCGCTCCGACGGCCGATTCAACGGCTTGCAGCTCGGCTCTTACGTCCTGATCGTTATCAAGAACATGAACTTTGATTTGTTTGTCCTGCAATTCGACACTCAGCGTCCCCGGAAGAAGGCTGATGATATTCGCCATGAGGATGCGTGCAGACTGTTTTTTGAGCGTTAATGGGTAATCGACCAAATCGGGATTCAATGGCAACCGAGGATGAAAGACACGTCTGGCGACATCGAAACCGCCACGAACTGAAGCTTTTGCAAAAAAAGCAACAAATTGTATGATGTTCAAAATACGCCAGCTGTTACGGGATTGATTTGTCAAGGCCATACTGACAAAAACAGAAATGATCACCGTTGGCACACCGACCACCCAAGAATCGGATCTACCAGCCGACAGAATCCACCAGATAATTGCAAATAATATAATGCGAAATATTGCTTCTTTTGATAAGAGTGCTACTTTTATAGCTGCGAGTTGCTTTTTGGCCGGCATAATTTTGAATAATTTGTCCTTAGAATCACTGTCTAAGTTCCATCATATGGTTTAAGATGCTTGAGTTAACTTGGATGGACGCTGGAACTTTAACAACATATCAGTATTTCGGTTGTTATCTGGAAAGATAATCGATTTGACCATTTAGCCTGAGAACCCTTCAGGCAGCTCAGTCGTTTCATGTATCAGATAATCGATTTTTCATCCACATAAAAATCCTGGCAGTCATATGGTCGGTTTCTGAAAGAAGTGAAAACCTATTAAGATGGACAACTTTAGGAGAAAAAAGATCATGATCTCGAGGGCGATTACCCACTTAACCGTTGCTGTAAGCATCCTATTAATAGGCACAGGCTTCACCTATGCCCAGTATGGAAAAATACACCCCTCAAACCAAAAAATTAGCAGCACCGAAGGCAATTTCCAGGGAAAACTTGAAAATCGAGAGCTGTTCGGTCGATCCGTTACTTCCTTTAACGATTTGAACGGCGACGGTGTTCCTGATATTGCAGTTGGGGTTCCGTTTGACGATGACGGTGGCACAAGCCGCGGCTCTGTATGGGTGCTGTTTTTGGACCGTGAGGGCAAAGTAAAAGGTCAACAAAAGATAAGTCACACTGAGGGTAATTTTGCCGGGGCATTAGATGATGGCGATAAATTCGGAATTTCAATATCGTCTATAGGCGATATGAACGACGATGGAATTTCAGATCTTGCAGCCGGGGCAGCTTTCGACAATGACGGGGGAATTCTGCGTGGGGCTGTATTTATCTTATTTTTAAACCGCGACGGCAAAGTCAAGGCCTATCAGAAGATTAGCGATACCCAGGGGAACTTTACCGCCGGCCTTGAGGATGACGATGAGTTTGGCTATTCTGTGACTGAATTGGGCGATTTAGACGGTGACGGGATTAGCGATCTGGCGGTCGGTGCCGTTGGTGACGATGATGGCGGACCTGGTCGTGGGGCCGTCTGGGTGCTGTTTTTAAACCGCGACGGCACGGTCAGGACTTATCAGAAGATCAGTGATACCCAGGGAAATTTTACCGCCACTCTTGACGATAATGACGAGTTCGGATTTTCAGTAACCGCATTGGGCGATTTAAACGGTGACGGCATTAGCGATCTGGCGGTCGGTGCCGTTGGTGACGATGATGGCGGACCTGGTCGTGGAGCGGTCTGGATACTGTTTTTGAACCGCGACGGCACAGTCAGGACTTATCAGAAAATCAGTGATACCCAGGGGAATTTTACCGGAGGATTAGCCGATGGCGACAAATTCGGCACGTCAGTTGCCGCTTTACAAGATTTGGATGGTGATAATGTAATGGATCTAGCTGTGGGAGCACCCTCTGATGGCGATGGGGGGGCTAAGACCGGGGCAGTGTGGGTGTTATTTTTAAATCGTAATGGCACAATCAAGTCCTATCAAAAAATTAGTAAAAGCCAGGGAAACTTCACTGGTAACCTGCGGAGCGGTGCTCTTTTTGGTTTCTCGATGGCTTCCATCAGAGATCTCGATGGCGACAAAGTTACAGATATGGTTGTAGGCGCTGTCGGTGACGACGATGGTGGAGGAAATAGAGGTTCAGTCTGGGTGCTTTTTCTAACAGGAGTGCCGGTGCTGCGTGCCAAGTAAATTTGCCATATCTGCTCACTCAGGCTGCAAGTCGTAAAGATAGCGCATGGTATCGGATCTGGTTATGATGCCGATGACGCTGCCGTTATCCACTACCGGAAGGCGGCCGATATCATGATCTATCATCAAGCGAGCCGCCTGCATCGGACTTGTTCGGGGTTCTATTGAAAGAACATTTGGGGTCATGAATGCCTTTACCGGGGCATTCAATGCGGAGGTTTTTTTTGCTTTCCAAAAATCCCTTTTAGAGATAATGCCAACCAGTCTACCTTCATCCAGCACGGGAAGTCCCATGTGCCCTTTTTCATTCAAAATAGAGTAAACCTGCTTCATTTTGGTTTTGGGCGATACGGTTACAACGGGATATGACATCAGATCGCTTATCTGTATAGCGGAAGGTTTATTGCCGCGAATCAGCTCAATGATTCTGTGCTCCACAACATCAGGATCAATGGATTTGATTAAAGCGGAACCCGCAGAAGGATGACCGCCGCCGCCCATCGCACGCATGATCATTCCGACATCAAATCCATCTGCGCCGCTGCGGCCAATGACCATAGTGTTACCTCGCTTCAGATCCACAAAGATTCCAAAAACGACGTCAACATTTAAAATTTCCCTGTACATCCCTACCACGACGGCCAGATTATTCACATGTCCATTTATATCCTGTTTGTTAAAGCTGATTTTAAAAGCGCCTATGTTTTTCTTCTTCGCAGACCGCAGCATGCGGGTCAAAATATTTCTGTGATGCTCACCGTATGCCGGTCGCAGGAATGTGCTCAGAACGTTAAGATCAGCTCCTTGAGCCAGTAGGTAAGCTGCAGCAAGGGCATCTTCTGCCGTGGTGGAAGGAAATGTCAAATTGCCCGTATCTTCATAAAGCCCGGCCAAAAAAAGCGTGGCCTGAATGGGCGTTAATTCCATTTTTCGTTCCTTTAAAACGCGAACCAACAGAGTAATGGTAGCCCCGACCGCTTCCACGCATCTCCAGGTTGCCTCAATGTCGCCTTCGTTTAAATGGTGGTCCCAAAGGAAAATATCAAGATTTTCATTTTCCTTAAAATTCTTCAAGCGATCAAGGCGGTCCCATCTATTGGTATCAACGATAATCAAACGCTCCACCTTTTCAGATGAAACTTCATCAGGTGCTTGAATATCAATGACATCCTTGTGGATCGATAAAAAGTCTTTAACATTCGGGTTCAGGCTTCGGGGAAGCACCGCGACTGCTTCTGGAAACAAAAGGTTTGCAGCCAATACGGAGGCTACGGCATCGAAGTCCGCACCCTTATGCGTGGTTATTATCTGCATGCGATTTACTACAAATTTTGAATAAATTTACAGTTTCGGTTTGTAGTGGTCATAAATTTCTCTGATCGTGGCTTCAACGGAAACAGCACTGCCGTTGGTCTCGTTTTCAACAACCCATGTGTCTACATCTTCTTGAGTGAGACGCACTTTGTCACCCCTTTCTACACTGGTCATCCCCAGTTTTTTGAGAAACTGAGGGTCTTCTACGACACAATGCAGCTGTAAAGCATCTTGATTGCCGACTTTTTCTTCGAGCCGCAGGCCCAATTGGCGGTATAAATCGATTTCTCCGGGGCTCATCAGCGCAGCTCGAGCATCTGCAACGAGAAAGAAAATAGAGCCGACAATTGCAATGTAATATGCGAAATATGATCCTATTGTTTTCATTTAAGATACCTCCAAAGAGTTATATTTGGGTCCTTGCCTATTAACGTATAAGCGATAATCAGGATTTCCTAATGATAAGGCATCCGTTAGCAAAATCCGAGACGACATTCTTTGTTATTGGATCGTCGAAAAATTTTGCATGGAAATCCAAGTGCTATGGCTGCTGCAAGTACCAATATTGCATAAGGTAAAAACAGGCTAACCGTTGCGAATACAATCGCAAGGATAATGTAAGAAATTGTGCATATTGTTCTCATTATAATATCCTCCGTTATGAAAAGATCGATGAATCTGAATATTATCTGCAGGCTCATTCAACCCGTTGATTAAAGCTACGGAACAATCCACAACGCTTTGTCTGACATCTGGTTGATAACGTAACGGGATACACTTCCGGTAAAAAAGGTTTTGTTGATGCCGCGCCGCCCGATGACAACCGTGCCGTAATCACCCTGTTTGGCTTCTTCTATAATGGCTTTGCCGGGATTTAATAGCGTATCGGATACTTTTACCTCGATTTGGTTGTCATTAAAACCGGCGTCCTTGAGTTTCTTATGCGCATGGGCAAAAAACTGGTCGATGCATCTTTTATCGCCTTGCACAATCATATCTTCGAGCTGGTCCGTTTCGGTTGTTTCGAAGTCAATTGGGCAGTAATCCCTAATTTTTGGCTGAACGTGAAAAAACATTAGCCTTGCATCCGGATTTTCACCCATCATAAGTGCAAGGTGGTCTAATGCCTTCAATGAATTTTCAGAGCCATCCACTGCAAACATTATTTTTTGTGAAACAACCTCTCCGTCAATCAGCCAAACGGGAGTCGATTTTGAATGCTCGACGACGTTCGCTGAGACACTGCCAAGAATAATTTCTTGCAAACCGGACAGCCCCCTGCGACCCATAATAATCGCATCATAAACATCGCCGGAGCTGTATTTCAGGATGTCTTTGGCCAACCCCAGCGTTCTGGGGAGGGTTATGCTGTCAATATGCTGTCCGGAAACACCCAATCGGATCATTTCCTCCCTATATTTTTGGAGCAGGCTCTCACCGGCCTCTGTGTTTTTTTTGATCATTCTTTTTAATTCAGCCTCAGCTGCCAAATCATTTTTGGCTTCATCAAGCAAATATTCCGATATCATCGGCTGAACATGGAAAAGGGTAAAATTCGCCTCTTTGACTGAGGCAAAAATGTTAGATGCATACTTTATTGCGTTTTTTGAATGTATTGAATCATCTACGGCAATTAAAAATTTTTTGCTCATGATAGGGTCTCCTTTCAATCCCTCCTAACGCGTAGTTGGCACGTTTAGCTTAGAGTTGTCTTCTTGCGATCGAATGAACAGAATCTCACGCTGAATTTTGCTCCTTATTGCTTTTTGATACTCTAAAATGTTTCGTATGGATTCATGAATCCATTAAGCGATGGTATTATTTGTGCCTCTTTATCCTCAGACATAAACCAAAACATTGATTCGCTGTTTTGGCATGTATGAATACTTACCGTCGCATCAGATTGGAAATGCCGAATAACTTCATTCCAGCCTTTTTTTAGATTCAAATTGAAATTGACGGCCACTCCATTGGGACCACAAATTGCGTTACCGCGTATTTGGCTGCTTTGATTTGCATACCATCTTGAAATCATTTTTTCCCCCAACCGTCTGTTAATCGATGTCTGCGAAGAACCTTGAAAAATATAACCGATAAGCGTTTTTTTAGAATTTAGTAACCAAAAAGCATCAACAACTGCAATTTTTAGCGATTCTGGCTGAATATCGATGTCTTTACAGATATTTTTGAACGAGGATAAGTAGCTATATCCTACAACAATATCTGGTAAGTTCAGCTCAAAAATACCATCAGAAAAGACGGGACCTTCAGCCAAAGTCATCCGACCGTTTACGGAATCTATAGCTGCTAAAAGGTTATTGGGTTTATTTTTTAAATTTACAATTTTATCTAAAATCTTCATCATTTTTCCGTTGAAAAAGAGTTTACAAAGATTAAATACATAATCTATGCCAGTATGGAAAAAATCACATCAGAAAATATATAGTTTACTGTAATTATTTAAAAATTATATATTTTCATCATAATTTTTTCATATTTTGGTGGAATTTTATAAACAGTTTAACTATTAAATATCGTATTAATACGAACAACAGCCCGATATTTCGTAGTTTATTCTTGAAATTTTCAATTTAATGGCCATGTTCTATTCTACATCTTTTGAAAAGGAATTGATTAATCATGGAAAAGGAGCAGCTAAAATCGCTTTTGGAGATAAGTGCCGCCATTGCTGCAATAAGCAATAGAAATGGGCTGAACAAAGTCACAATGAATGAGCTTCAAAGGCTGGTTGGCTTTGATTCTGCTGCAGTGATTGTCTTTAAGAATCAAGGCAGGGACTATATGCATTATTTAGAAATTGATTCAACGGAGCGTTCTTACGATCCGTTGTTTAGAACAATTGAGAATAATATTCAGTCTATTAAAGGCTCACCCGTAGAACTATTTATACAGCAAACAGATTTTTATGAGTGGCAGCCCAAAAATTTGGTTGAAAAATTTCCAAATGATCCCGGTATCCAACTTATGCAACAAAACGGAATTAAATACGCATACAATCTTAAATTGCTCACAGCCGGTCGTGAGATTGGTTTTTTGATTTTTCAATTCAAGAAAATAAAGGCATTTCAGGCGAACCAACAATCTTTTTTTCTGAGCATTGCCAATCAGCTCGCCGGGGCAATCCATAATATCTTTATAAAAGAAGAGCTCGAGGAGCGAGAACAGGATATATCTTTCCAGTTATCCATTAATAATGCCTTATTAAACTCAACCACAAAAGAGGAGCTTGGTTTTACTCTGGCGAACCTATTAAACGATCATATCCCATTTGAAATGGTTACATTACGGATTTGGAGCGGATCGGGACTTTTGACGGATTGGCTTGCAATTGAAAAAGAAGAGCAAGGAAGCTTCCGGTCGATTAATGATCAGATCTCGAAAGAAGCTGCCCAAGAGTTGCGGATTTTAGAGAAAA
The DNA here is from genome assembly GCA_030066985.1 of Desulfobacterales bacterium. Taxonomy (NCBI): domain Bacteria; kingdom Pseudomonadati; phylum Thermodesulfobacteriota; class Desulfobacteria; order Desulfobacterales; species Desulfobacterales bacterium. The sequence continues at coordinate 8,376 of JASJAN010000025.1, read as the reverse complement.
ATAAGAATTCTTTAGATAAATTGCCGGGTATCTTTACTGCAGATAAATTCAATGAGCTTTGCAACAGATTCCCAATATATGCCTATGCGCAAAAAGCATACCGTATAAAATCAGTTCTGCGCCTTCCCTTTAACTTGAGTATGGACAAGTCAGCGCATATCATTTTTTCATCAACAAAAGATAATGCATATACAGCCAAACACCTAAGTATCTTGGAACATTGTGTCGCTCAAATTTCTTTAGCGCTTGACAACCTACTGGCCTTTAAACAACTGAAACAAGAAAAAATATATCTTGAAGAGGAAATCAAATCAGAACACAATTTTGAGGAAATCGTTGGCACTAGCTCCGCTTTACGAGAGGTCCTTCAGAAAGTCAGCCAAGTTGCCCCTACCAAGAGCACCGTATTAATTCAGGGAGAAACGGGTACTGGCAAAGAACTCATTGCCCGAGCAATTCATAAGCTATCACCGCAAAAAGACCGCACGCTTCTCAAAGTAAACTGCGCTGCCTTATCCCCTCAATTGATCGAGTCGGAACTGTTTGGGCATGAAAAGGGCAGCTTTACAGGAGCTACCGAAAGAAGAATCGGTAAGTTCGAACTTGCCAATGAGAGCACTATTTTTCTTGATGAAATTGGTGAGCTGCCAGTAGAGCTCCAGGCTAAAATTTTAAGGGTTCTTCAGGAAAAGGAAATCGAGCGCATTGGTGGGAAAAACACACTTAGAGTCGATATTCGCATTGTTGCGGCTACGAATCGTGACCTGCTCAAGATGGTATCAAAAGGAGAGTTCCGATCAGACCTATTTTACCGGCTGAATGTATTCCCCATTTATCTACCGCCGTTGCACGAAAGGAAGGAAGACATTCCATTGTTAGCGGCACATTTTATAGAAAAGTCTTCAAAAAAGCTGCATAAATATATCGAGACGCTCACGGATGAGAGCCTTAATGAAATGTTGACGTACCAGTGGCCAGGCAATGTGCGCGAGCTTGAGCATGTCATCGAAAGGGCTGTCATTTTATCTGAAGGGCAAATCCTTAGCGTTCCGATTGGTGATAAGAGTTCACAATCGATTGATACAGAAGCGTTTAAGCCATCCCACATTAAAACTTTGAAAGAACTCGAAAGCCGACATATCCTGCAGGTCTTAAAACATTGTAACGGCAAAGTTAGAGGAGAAGATGGTGCTGCCGCTATTCTGGATATAAAGCCGACGACTTTGGAATCACGGATGAAAAAATTAGGAATAAAAAAAGAATATATCCTTTCAGGCAGTTAACGACACCGGCGGTAAAATAGGATAAAATGGGTGAGTATAGATTTCTTAGTAATCCTCCGGCTTATACACCTCGAAAAAGGTTTTCTCTCCTACAATTGAATCTATTTTCCACTGTAGTTCTTTGGCATCTTCACTATCCATCCATTTTGACCAGGCATCAACTGTTTCCCATTCCATAATCACGATTAATTCTCCGGGATCATTCAATTTTGAATAGGTTATCCGTGAAATGAAGCCTGGCTGCTTTTCTGCCTTGGCTCGCAGTTCTTGAAGAAGTGGCACAAGCTGCCTGGTTTGATCCATTCGAAAGACACGTTTAATAATTATCAATACACCCATTGAAGACCTCCTTTGCTGAATAGATTCGTATTTGTAGGAGATACGATTTACGACGCGAAACAATAAGCATCGAATCAAATACCCATTTTTGTTCCCCATTAACATGGCAAAAGATTCGGGTTCAATATAATGATAATCATAACATTTTGTCAAACCCGGGAATTACACAAAGAGTGGTGTCACATTGTTCTATAACTTTTGTAACACTGCCCAGATCGCCAATATGCTTTAAAAACTTTGATTTTGACTATCTGTTTTTTGGCGTTAACAATTTAGTATAATAATAGATTTTTAGCTAAATTCAATTAATCATCACGTACTCTAAGAAATGTAAGTATCCGAAATGCATCGATTTGTCGTTGCCTGATGTCCAAGCCAAGTTCACCAAACGAACTCTTTGAATCTTATTCGGCAGAATTGAAAGCGTTATATGCTACTTACTGTCTTAAAATTGTATTAGAAATTCTAAAGTTTGCTTTACAACATGTGTTTCATGATTAAGGTATCAAAAATAAAACAGCTGTTCGGTGTATGTGAATTCAAAATTATAAATTGTAATGATATATGGCATCTAGTCGCTTTACTGGCGCAATAAAGTAACGACTGACAAACGATATACCAAAAAGGAGGTACATCATGAAAAAATACATACTTTTAGCTGTAGCAATGTCGTTCTTAGCAGTCTCTGCTTACGCAGGAGGTCATGGAGATTATAAATGTGATTACAAATATTACAGAGGTATAAAAAAGGTAAATTCACTATACAACATGACAGGTGAATCCAAAGAAAAGTGGACTTCAAAACTCAAAGAGGTTCATCAGCTCTGTATGGATGGTAATGATCAGGAAGCAAGCAAAATCCTAAAAGAGTTAAGTCAGGACAAAGATTGGGATACGATCTTCTCGACATATGATTCTAATTAAACATCGTTTGAAACGTCAGCTTAATTTAGATAAAATAAGATTCACTATTGAAGTGCGAGCGATTATCTTCAATTTTGTATGACTCTGCCATCAAACGGCCTAAAAAACCTATGCCCGATCTTTTCGAGTTATGAGTATGCAGCTTTGATCTCGGAAAGCATCGGGCATATTTTTTTTGGGGAGCCGATGAGTGCCTTTTAATCGGCGATCGGTATCTTCGGCGCCCTTCGCAATTGTCTCTGAGGGGACGCGGAGGTAAGACTTATCCGCCGTGTTTTATTCAATATTTAAATTGTTTGAAACCTCAGATTTTGTTTGAGGGCTCCCGCAACAATGTGCGGGATTTCACGCCTATTTTTATGAAAATTAAGGTGTTCAAAAGGCGCAATTCAATTCAAAAGCGGAGCGTACACGTTTTATCCGATAAGAAAGTTAAGGCCTAAAAAATTTCGAATTAAAAGCTGAATAATTTAACCAAAGATATTCTTTTAAAAATATTTAGTGCTATTTAGGAATGAAGGATTTTTTCCAAGGTCAAGGAAGAATCAGATTATATACCGGAGGCATACTTGAAGTATGTCGAGGATTATCATCTGATTATGACACATAGATTGGGAAAAATAACCATTTATGGATAGCACTAACTATTTGATTTGGGTTTTATACAGGCGGAGACTATTGGTCACCACCGAAACACTGCTGAAGGCCATGGCCAGCGCGGCCAGAATGGGGTGCAGCTGGCGAAGCATGTTCGGTAGGGATTCAAAAGGATAGAGGATTCCGGCGGCCACCGGAATTAAAATGACATTGTAGCCGAAGGCCCAGAAGAGATTTTGTTTGATGGTTTTCATGGTGGCGCGGCTTAAGCGAATGGCCCTGGATACCCCTTTTAGACTGCCGCTGGAAAGAATGACATCAGCGGTTTCAATGGCCACATCGGTGCCGGTGCCGATGGCCAGGCCGACATCGGCCTGGGCCAGCGCCGGGGCGTCGTTGATGCCGTCGCCCACCATACCGATCCGTTTGCCATTTTCCTGCAAGTGTTTGACTTTGGATGATTTTTCATCTGGCTTTACTTCGGCAATGATATCATCAATGTGGACCTGGTTGCCAATGGTTTGAGCTGTGGCAAGATTATCTCCGGTGAGCATAACCACCTTGAGGCCTTGATCCTGCATTTCGCGAATCGCCTCTTTAGAATCGCTCTTGAGTTCGTCGGATACGGTAATCAGGCCGCAAAGCCGATCTTTTTTTGCCACCACCATCACGGTTTTGCCCTGGAATTGCAGCTGCTGGATTTGTTCAGAGACCGGTCCAATGGAAATTTTCAATTCATTAAACCACTCGGGCTTTCCAACCACCACAGCATAGCCATTTATGTTGGCCTCAACCCCCCGTCCACCGTGAGCTTTAAACTCCTGAGGTGCAGCAAGCGTCAGCCCTTGCGATTCCGCATGCTGGACAATTGCTTTGCCAAGCGGGTGTTCCGAGCCCTTTTCAACCGACGCCCCTATTTTCAATAGCGCTTCAGCCGTCTGACATTCTGGCTCGATTGGAATGATGTCGATTACGGCAGGTTTGCCGATGGTGATGGTGCCGGTTTTATCCAGCACAACGCCATCGAGCTTGGTGGCCGTCTCAAGCGCTTCGCTGTTTTTAAACAGAATTCCCCTTTCGGCGGCTTTGCCGGTGCCGGCCATGATAGCGGTCGGGGTGGCCAGCCCCAATGCACACGGGCAGGCGATGACCAGCACGGCCACCAGGCGGATCATGGCAGGTACAAATTCTCCGGAAATAGCCCACCAGACGATGAACACAACCAGCGCCAGTCCGATGATGGCCGGGACAAAGATGGCGGCCACCTTGTCTGCCAAAGCCTGAATGGGTGCTTTGCTCCCCTGGGCTTCTTGAACCAGTCGGATGATCTGGGCCAAAACCGTATCTTTGCCCACAGCCGCTGCCCTGAATTTTAACAGGCCCTCACCATTAATGGTGCCGCCGACGATTTTGTCGCCTTGACGCTTGTCCACCGGCAGCGGCTCGCCGCTCAGCATGGATTCGTCCACCGATGAGGCCCCATCGATAACGATACCATCCACCGGAATGCGCTCGCCTGGCCGCACCAGCACTGTATCCTCCAGTTGCACCCGGGCGATGGGAATTTCTTTTTCAGCATCATTTTCAAGAATCGTGGCGGTTTTCGGCCTCAGGCCGATCAGTTTGCGAATGGCTCCGCCGGTGCGTCCCTTGGTTCTGGACTCCAGCATCTTGCCGAGTTTGATCAGGGTAATGATGACAGCCGAGGTTTCAAAATAGACGTGTTGACCCAGGACCGGAAAAAAGAGCAGCGCCAGCGAATAAAAATAGGCCACCGAAGAGCCCATGGCGACCAGCACATCCATATTGGCGCTTTTATTTTTAAGACTTTTAATTCCGTTGATATAGTAATCCCAGCCGGTATAAAATTGAACCGGCGTGGCCAGGGCCCAGAAAAACCAGTTGACCCAGGCTGCATGGCTCCAGGCCCCGATAAGGCCAAAATCCCGGGCCATGCTCAAAACAAACAGGGGCATGGCAAAGACCACACCGACGATAAATTTGCGCGTCTGATCCCGGATTTCGGCCTGGCGCGCAATTTGTTCGGCATCCTCTTCGTCTGCGGTGTCTTCGGGTGTAATCACACCAAAACCGGCCGCTTCGATGGCACGGATCATTTGTTGAAGATCGACAACACCCGGGACATATTCAATGGTGGCGCGCTCGCTGGCAAAATTTGCGCTGGCCTTTACCACCCCTGAAACCTTTTTGTTTAAGGCTCTTTCAATGTTGGCGGCGCAGTTGGCACAGGTCATACCGGTAATTGCCATCTCGACCGTATTTGTCGGAACCGAGAATCCAGAGCCCTGTATTTTGGCGATGACATCTTTTACCTGTATCCGGGTGGGATCAAAAGAGACGGATGCTTGCTCGGCAGCAAAATTAACCCGGGCATCGTTGATGCCGTCGAGTTTTTTAACCGCACGCTCAATATTCATGGCGCAATTGGCGCACGTCATGCCCGCCACCGGCAGCGTTACTGTATTATCAGGCATATTAGGCTTCCCTTTGGACGATAAACCAGGGATTGTGCAGATCTTCCTTATTATAAATCAGCGGTTTTGTGCTGTCGTATGCATACACGCTGGCACCGGCCACTTCAGCTATGGCCTGTCCGGCGGCCGTATCCCATTCCATGGTGGGCCCCAAGCGCGGATATATATCCGCCTTACCCTCTGCCACCAGACAGATTTTCAACGAACTGCCCGCAGAGATGAATTCTACCTTACCCACGGCTTTGCGTTTTTCCTCGACATAGGCTTCCAGTTCGGCCGTTTTATGGGAGCGGCTGCCCACGATGGTCAGTGCGGCTTGCCGGGCGTGTTCAATCGGCAGTGAGGTGGCCTGCGCAACGATTTGTTCAAACAAAGTGCGGGCCTGCGCATTTGACTCTACCGGGGCATGCTGCAGGTCATTAAAAGGGCCTTCTGTCAGCTTGTAGGCGCCAAATCCCTGGGCTGCGAAATATAGTGTATCTCGATCCGGCACAAAAATAGTGCCCAGAACAGGGCGGCTGTTTTCAACCAGGGCAATATTGACCGTAAACTCCCCGTTGCGCTTGATAAATTCTTTGGTGCCATCCAAAGGATCCACCACCCAGAAACGCTGCCAGTCTTTGCGCTGCGCATAGGGTATGTCTTTGCCTTCCTCACTGAGAATCGGATCATCAAATTCTTTTAGCACATTCATGATGTGCTCATGGGATTTTTGATCGGCAATGGTCAAAGGAGAGCTGTCGGATTTATATTCCACCCTGAAATCCTCAGAATGGTATACTTTGTTGATTGCATCGCCGGCTGCAAGGGCCGCCTGAATAGATTTTACCACATACGATTCTAGTTCCATATGCCTCCGCTGAAAAATTAAGCTGATTTAATCTACGCGGCCGCTAAGCAGCCGGATAATTGATTTCAGACAATTTATTTTTTATGGATTCTTCGGTGGTTGGGGCATCCCATTCAACCGCCACACTTTTGCCCTCGATGTCGCCTGCCACTTTGGTGACACCCTCCAGCTCGCTTAATTCAGTTTTAATGGCATTGACACAATGCCCGCATGAAATACTGGGAATTGAAAACGTTTTTTTCTCCATATCGAAAAACCTCCCTTGTATGCTTAGATCTCGCTATAACGTCTTACAAGCGCCTCAAAATCTTCGGGCTGCAGAATTTGAGCAAAGCGTTTCCCACCTTTGCTGTGTTTTTTGTAAAACTGGATGCAATCTTTAACAATCTGCAACACCTGAGCTTCAGTGTAAACACCGGGAAGCTCTTTGGCAAGCTGGGGATGCCGTCCGAGCTTTCCGCCCAGCTGGACCCGGAATCCTGTTTGACCTTCGGCGAGGGTGCCGGTTGGACATGCCGGAATACATTTGCCGCACTTGAGGCATCCATCATTATCGATGACCGGGCCTTCTTGAGCGCTATCAAGATGGATTGCATCTTCTTTGCAGGCTTCAACGCAAGCTTCACACATTGTGCAGGGTTCGTCTGTGACGACGGGTGCACAGGCGCCAATGATACCAATGTCTTTTATTTGCGGCTGGGAGCATGCGTTCGGGCAATCCGCCAGTGTGATGCGAAATTCATGATGAAATTTAAGATCGCCTTTGACGTGTTGCTTTAAAAAACCGAGTAAATCTTCTTTCTGAACATCAGCTTCAATTTGGGCAACCAGCTGATCGCTAATAATCGCGCGGTTGGGGCATCCACCGGGTCCAAAACAGGTCTCAACCTGATAACCTTTGATTTCCGAACCCATGTTGGCCAGGAAACGTGCCTGGGTGGCCTTGACATCAGCCAGTGAGACCACTGGGTTGCCGGCTGCTCCGGCCTCTTTCTCTACACGGGCCCGCACCCGTTTGCGAACAAAGAACGGAACATTTTTTATGGCCTCTTCAGCCTCCGATGTCCATTTCATCTAAGTTTCCTCGTAAGTCATGTGCCGATGAATCGCTACAATAGTTAACCGTAATTCCTATTATAATGATCGATTTTTGGGTTTACAAGCAGGTCTGAGCGCTTGCAGTAGACGGTGGGCTATGATGCAGGTGTATTTTGAAGCGCAGCCCTTGCCAGTTCGGCCACCGAGCACGATCTGAGTTGTCGGTCAAGAAAGATGCTTAAATTTTGCTTATCGCTTGCTAACGTTTCAAGCAGATCCGTATATTCTTTTTGACGCAACGCACCCGCTGCCCAGGCGGCCAGGCCCCGCAAATGGGGATCGTCGGCTTGCAGAAATAGTTGCAGATAATCTGCTGAGCCCCTTAAAAGCTGCGGTCGTGCATACGCCAATCGGCCGATTCCCCACAAAAGCCCTCGTTGCAGGGTTGGATGCTCAAGAAAGTTTCCTTCGGGTTGAGCATAGGATATGAGTATACACCAGAATTCATCAGCCAATTTTTCATTGAGGGCCATGATCTCTCCCATGGCCTCCGGACACCCCCAGCCAATACCGCCGGATTCATCGTTGAGGTGCCACATTAAACGCCGCATGATCACCCGCGCAGACTTGATGTCGGATCCAGCCAGCCGGTGGACCACCTCACCCATGGCGCTTACCGACCGCCACTTTAAGATATCATCTGTGCTGCACAAAAAAGAGAAAAGAGGGTTGACGGCTTTTCGGCCCGGTATAGCGACCACCCCTGCCAATCCTCTTTCAAAGTCTTCCTGCATCAGCAGTTTTTTGATCTTTTTTTTAAGCTGACGACCGGTCAGTTTGTGTTGTTTCA